>CAXTTX010000266.1:0-1758 GCA_964247045.1 uncultured Verrucomicrobiales bacterium
AAAGCGGTTTATCCAGGGCGGCCGGTGCCAGGTGCGCCGGAGCTTGCACATGGCGGCCGTCGTCGGCGTAAGACATAATCCGGAACTCAAGAAGTTCTATGAGAAGCTCCGGAAAGCCGGCAAACCCTTCAAAGTCGCGATCGTCGCCGTCACCTGGAAGCTCCTGATCCACCTCAATACCATCATGGCGAAATTCCTCGAAAATCCGCTTGCGGTTTAGACCGTTATTGGAGGATTTAACGCCGTTGGCGTTGGAAGAGGCTGCGGTTCCCGCACCGGGGCTTGCGACCGGGTCAGCAGTGGGTAGGGGGTAGGCTACGGCACCGGCGCGAGGCGGATGAAGGCGCTGTTTTGATAGGCCGGCGGGATTTCCACTTCCAGCCACTGGATCGTGTGGTGGCCGCTGGGCACCTGAACGGGATTGCCGCCGCCAAGGAGGGGTTCCCAGGTGACGAGGTCGGAGGAAATCTGTGGCTGGAAGGTGCGGCCGGGCTGGGTGGACCAATGAAGGCGTATCTTGGAGAGGCCGGAGACAGGCGCGGGGGTTTCTTCGGCGATGCCGACGATCGGGATGCGGCCGGTGGTTTGGGCGACGGAGTCGAGGGTTTCCAGTGCGAAGCTGTCATACTGCGCGGGACCGACGGCGCCCGCGGTGTCGAAGATGATGTAGCGCGAATCGTTGCGGAAGCGGATGTTCCCGCTGTCCGCCTGGGTGCCATTGATGAAGATCTGATAGGGAGTGCCAAAGACCGAGTAGTCCGTGCTGTCATGGAGCACCACGCGCACGTCCACCGGCGCGCCGGGAGGCAGGCCGGTGCGGATCGCCGAGTTGATGGCCACGTTCGTGGTGTTCGCTCCTGCGGCAATGCGCTTGAAGACGGAAACCGTGTTGCCTGCCACGAGGTCGAGCTGCACGCAGAGATTGTGCCCGCCCACGCCGCCGGAAGGCGAGGAGCTATCCGCGATGCCGAGCGACATCCGGGCCGCGCTGATGTCCGTATCGTCCAGCTCCAGGGCCGCGCGCCATTCGTAGTGGCGTCCACGGATCTCCGCGCCGAAGTTGCGCGGCGTGCCGCCGTTCGCCGCCAGTTGGAAGGCGGTGATGTCGGCCGCGTCCGCGATCGTGAGTTTGTTGTTCGCGATGGTGTGGGCGCTGGCGGCCTTGGTTCCCGTCGTCTGCACGTAGGAGAGCGTGCCCGCGAGCGCGCCGGTGTGGCGCGTGGCAAGTCCCTGATTGAGGCCGGTGCCGTTGCCAAAACCGCCGCCGGAGGAACTGCCTCCCGCCAAATCGAAGGAATCCGCGATGACAACACCCGCCGGGCTGCCGCCACCGACCACGCCGGTATCGCCCTGCTCACCGAGCACCGTTTCCTGATACCACTTCACCAGGCGGCCTTCCAGATCCGCGACGATGTCGGCATAGGCGCCATCCGCCACCAGGTTCGTCGTCTCATTGCGATCATTCGCCAGGTCGTAGAGATGCCGGTTGGACCCATCGGGATTGCGGAGGAATTTCCAATCGCCGACCCGCGTGGCGAGCTTTGGCGAGGCCGGGCTGTCGTTGGAGACGGTGCCGAATTCCCAGAAGAGCGGGGTTTCACGTGGACGGGTGGATCCCGTTAGAACGTCATGCATGTTTTCCCCCGCGAAGGGCGCCTTGGGCAGCGGGATGCGGTGCTCGTTGTGCTGGTCCCAGTACCACCGGGCGGGCACGTCGAGCGGGTGGTCGAGGAGGGCGACGTTGTAGAGTTCGTCGAG
>CAXTTX010000266.1:1768-3216 GCA_964247045.1 uncultured Verrucomicrobiales bacterium
CAGCGAGCAATACGTCGGCAGCATGTCCAGCGTGGAGATGGCGGTGGTGGTGTTCACCACGCCGGCAGGGACGGTACCGGGCATGCGGGCGATGAAGGCCTCGCGCATGCCACCTTCCCAGATGTTGCCCTTGCCACCCCGCAGGCCGCCGTTGCGGTTGAGGATGGTGTTGATGCTGTCATTCGGCGCGCCATTGTCGCCGACGAGCACGATGAGCGTGTTGTCCGCGATCCCGAGGTTGTCGATGGCGCCCACCAGCCGGCCGATCTGCTTGTCCAGGTCGTTCAGCTCGCCGAGAAAGGTCTTCGCGGTTTCATCCGTGGTGATGTGGTCGAAGTCATCCTCATGGCCTGGCTCGACGTTGTAAGGGGAGTGCGTATCGTCATACGGCACATTGATGAAAAACGGTTTCCCCGCCGTGTGTTGCGTGGTGATGAAATTGATCGCCGCATCGGTGTGGAGGTTCGCCAGTTCATACCACTCCGTCCAGGTGATCGCGCCCGGCACGTCGGCATTCTGGTTGGAGAGCCCGTGGCCGTTGACGAGGAGTCGATCCCCCATTCCCTCGAAGGAGGTGAGGGAGGTTTCGAAACCGTAGTCCTGGGGAAAGGGCGCGTCATTCACGTCGCGGCCGCCGCCCATATGCCACTTGCCAAAGAGCCCGGTGGCGTAGCCCGAGTCGCGGAGCAGGCGCGCGGTCGTGGTTGCCTGCGGCTGCAGCCAATCGTCCATGTTGCGACTGGCGTTGGCCGCCCTGGTGTCGAGGAAGCTGTGGATGCCATGTCGCGAGGGATGCATGCCCGTGAGCAGCCCGGTGCGCGAGGGTGAGCAAATGGGTGCAGCCACGTAGCCATTGGTGAAGCGCGTGCCCTGCGCCGCCAGCGCGTCGATGTTTGGCGTGATGGGCTGGTCCTGCTTGTCTTTCACCGGGCTCCCGTAGCAGGAGAAATCTCCCCAGCCGCTGTCATCCACGAAGATGAAAACGATGTTCGGAACGGCGGTGGCCGCAAGGGTGGCCGCATACCACGCGGCAAGGGCAAACAAGGATTTATTCATGGGAGAACTGGCTCGGGAGAAAGCGGTAAATGGGATGGAAACGGAGTTGGAGACCGTATTGTGGATCTGGCGGTGAAAGCAGATTGTTTAATCTGGAGTAATAGGTGTACGTTAAAATTCGGCCTGCCAAGGAAAAAAATCGCTGTCGTCCCAAGGGTGGTTCGGCACCCCGAAGTGGGTGAGGGAAGGGACCGCATTGCCTCCGCTCCGTTCCGATTGAAATCCCGCGGATTGTTCCGTCGTGGTCCGGTTAGGACAGTCCATCAGAAGCCAGAAGGTGGTATGTGGGCGGGCCGTTGGCCCTGTGAACTCCCCTGCATGAGGCCGGGCCTTCAGCCCTTCATATTGGTGCGGCTTGGTTACCCGGGCCTTCGACCCGGGCTGGTATGTTG
>CAXTTX010000266.1:3226-5030 GCA_964247045.1 uncultured Verrucomicrobiales bacterium
CCTGTGACAAAACGTATCGCCAAGGAAGGGGGGGCTTGCTAGGAGGTGGTGGATGAACCGGAAACCCATTTTGCCGGGGCTCGCCGTGTGGGCGGCGCTCGGGTTGCTTGCTGCTGTGCATGCTGCGGAGGAGGCCGCGTCTGTGGCGGGGGAGAAGGCAGATGCATTGCCGACGGTGGATGTATTGCCCACGGCGGAGGCGGCCATGGCGGAACTGACGAAGGCGTATTTGAGGTTGCAAGGGTATATCGTGAGCTACCACGCGGGACGTAAAAACGGTTCCTTGGATTGTACGGTGGCCTTTGACGAGATTTCGGGTTTGCTTGCCATCGATCTGCGGGTCGAACACAAGGGGGAGAAGGAGGAGACGCACCAGTGGAACACGCTGGAGGACCGTTTTTACACGAGCTCGGGGGATGATCTTTTGGTGGCCACGGGAATGAACCGGGAAATGGCGAGCCTGAAGAGGCTCCAAGATGTGCTCCGGTTCAATCGTGGCGACGCGATTCCCTCGCAGGAGTTTGCGTCGCCGTTCATCCTGCTGGAGAGCAAGGGATATGGCACCGGAATCACGCCGGCGAAGCCCACCTGGAAGAAGGAAGCCGAGAACGCCACGGTGGATGCGGCGGACGCGACCTCCATTACTTTTCTCACGAAGGAGCACGGCCGGTTGACGATTGACCGGGCGACGGGGCTGCTCCTCCGGCAATCCATCGAGAAGTCAGAAGAGGAGACGATCGTGCTGGAACGCGTGGATCTGAAGTTGAACCCGGGTCGGGAGGCGGTGATGGCGATATCCAAAAGCTGGACGGTGGAAGGTGCGAAGGAAATGGGCATCCTGGCGCGCATGGCACCGCTGCGACTCATGGTTTTCAAGGGGGTCATCGGGGCGATCGAGGATGGCAGAGGGGACTTCGCGAAACTGGAAAGGGTGCTGAAGGATGAGGAGCAATCGCTGAGGCAATTCGCGGCGGGATGCATTTCGGAAGGCAGGGACAGTCTGTATTCGGCGAAGTTCTGGAAGCAGGCGTTCGACCGTGGCCTGTTGCGGAAGATGTGGCTGAAACAAGACCCGGAGGCGAAGGAGGATGATGAGGAGGGGTTGGAGAAATACATCGCCTCGGCGGGGTTTCGTGAGGAGTTCCGGAAGGTTTTTGTCGATGGCTTCCTGAAGCATGAGGAAGCGGCAGGACGTTTTACCGGGGAGATTTTCGGTTCCGGGGTTTGGGATGATTTGAAGACGACGGGCGAGGCGGGGAAGGCGGCGAAGGGGATGCTCGGCAAGGCGCTGGCGAAGGCGTATCTGGAGGCGGTGGTGGAGAGGAAGATGGTGGAGCAACTGGGGCCGCGGAAGGGGCTGGATTGAGGAGCGCGTTGCAAGGAAGATTCAACGCCGTTGGCGTTGGGAGACGATGCGGTTTCCGATGGGGAGGACGGCATGGACCTGCACGGGGGAGAGGGATCGTGGCAGGCGGAGCCGTTCTAGCAAATGGCCGGAGGGGTGGCACCTACGCCCCGGTTACGGAACCACGTTGTGGTTCGGGATTTTGCGGGGAGGGACCCGGGGTAGGCGCTCGCGGTTCCCGCCGGGCTGGAGGATTCAACGCCGTTTGCGTTGGGAGAGGAAGACGGGGGACAATGGGGCGGAATGAATTTTGACGGCATGGTTGGAATCGAAATGGCCGTCCATCTGCGCTTCGCTGCGATTGCGGTCCGAGAGAGGAAGACGGGGGATGGTGGGGCGGAATGAATTCCGCGCTCCAATTGAAGAGGGCCGGGACGATGGGGCGGAATGAATTCCGCG
>CAXTTX010000266.1:5130-7731 GCA_964247045.1 uncultured Verrucomicrobiales bacterium
CCGCGCTCCGTTTGAAGAGGGCCGGGACGATGGGGCGGAATGAATTCCGCGCTCCGTTTGAAGAGGGCCGGAACGACGGGGCGGAATGAATTCCGCGGTCCGGAAGAGGGAAGACGGGGACGATGGGGCGGAATGAATTCCGCGCTCCGGGAGAGGAAGACGGGGATGGTGGGGCGGAATGAATTTTGACGGCTTATTTGGAAATGAAGTGGCCGTCCGTGTCCGCTTCGCTCCCACTGCGCTCCGGAAGGGCTTATTCCTTCTGGTCCATCCAGGTCTGGAGGCGGGTTTGGAGGGACTGGAGTTGGGGGGCGTATTTTTCGAGGGCGGGATCGGTGAGCCATTGGGTGGCTCTAACAAGGGCGGCGGCGTCACCGGCACGGATCTGGTCGTAGGTGTAGGGGGCAGGGGACTCGCCGTAGAGGCGAAAGCCGGTGGTGGCGCTGCGGAAGGGGAAGACGGTGAGGAAGGCGGTGGCTTCTTCGGGGGAGATGTCGGGATTTTTTAAATAAACCTCGACGGCGTCGAGCTGGGTGGCGTCGGCGGGGTCGGCGCGGGCCATGAGGGTGGCGCGGGTGGGGCCGGTGATGGTGGTGGAATCGTCGGCGGCGAGGGCCTGGATCATTTCCGCGGGGTGATCGGCGGCGAATTCCTGCATGACGGATTGCTTGAGGACGCGGCCACCGTTCCAGGAGACGACGCGGCGGGCGGCGTCCGCGGTGCCTAACAGGCGCGCGAGGTCGAGGGCCTCGGCGAAGGCGGGGGAAGTCTGCCACTCCGGCCTGGCGAGCATGGTGTCGAAGCGGGCGAGCAGTTCGGAATCGTTGGCGCGGCCGAGTTCGGGACGGGTGAGGGAGCGGAGGGCGGTGGCGTATTCGTCGGCGGAGGTGGTGGTGGCGAGGACATTGCGGGCGATGGCGGCGGCCATTTCCGCATCGGCGGTGGCGAGGACGTCGAGGAGGAAGACGCGGAGTGTGGACCAGCCGGAGAGCTGGCCATGGTTGCCGACCTTGAAATCCATGCCGGTGACGGCGTCCTGGCCGCCCTGGAGAAGCCGGCCGATGATCTCGGCGCGGACCTGGGGGTCCATTTCCGCCCAAGCGATGCGCAGAGCCTTGAGGCGGGAGCGGATTTCCTCCGGAGAGGGCGGCGGATCGGACGCGAGCCAGGCGAGGAGGTCCTGCCAATCCCGGTCGATGCGGCCGCGGGCGGTGTTGTCCGCGGTTTCGCGCTCGGCTTGCTCATCCGGCGGGGTGGCGCGGACGCGGGATGGCGGGGCGGAAGAGGATGTGCCCGGGTGCGAGGGACCGGGCTGGCGGGTGAAACGGTTAGCCAGGAAGATGGCGGCGGCGAGGACGATGATGCCGCCGCCGATGGCGGCTTTCCTGCCAATGGCGGCTTTCCTGCCAAGGGCCGCTTCCGTCTCAGGGGCCGCTTCCCTCACGGCTCCGGCACGGTGGTGCCGTCGGTGGAGATCTCCAGCTTCGCGGACTTGAAGGTGGAGACGTCACCATGGAGGCGGTCCTGCACGCGGACATACCAATAGCCATTGGCCTCGACGCCGGAGAAGCTTTCGGAGAAGTCCTTGTCGTTGACGATGAGGTTGTTTCTCTCCCCGCCGCGCTCGATGCTGATGGGTGCCTGGACGCCGCCGGGGCCTTCGAGGATGGCGATGAGGTCGCCACGGTGCTTGGTGCGGATGTCGATGGAGAACTTCAGCTTGCTGATGGTGGCTCCGGTTTCGAACTTGTCCACGCCGATGCGGAAGCTGGTGTATTTCGGCACGCCATCCGGGATGACCTTCGATTCATAGATGGGGAAGGTGATGGAGGAGGAGGAAATCCTGGCGTCCCAGACGGGTTCGCCGATGCGGGCCTTGAGGACCGGTGCGATGGCGCGGAACATCATGCCGAGGTCCTTGGAAAACGGATAGATGACGGTCTCGCCGGGGAGATAGCCGACGTAAACACCGGCGGCGCTCCAGCCGGTCTTCTGGTCGAAGGTCCAGACGGGGCCGCCACTGTTGCCGGGGCCGGTGCTGACGTTGTCGACCTGGAGGTACTTGCCCTGGCGCATGGAGAATTTCTTGTTCGTGGGGCCGGTCTGATACATGTAGTAGCCCTTGATGTCCTTGTTGTGATAGGGATCCTTGGCGGGGTAGCCGGTGATCATCCACTCCTTGTTGATGTTGGAGACGAGATCGGTGATGCCGTTTTTGTTCACCTTGGCGGGCCGGCTGTAGATGAAGCTCTTGAAGCCGAAGGCGAGGGCCATGTCGCGGCCGAACTCGGCCTGGTTGTCGGAGTTGTCATCCGCCAGGTCCGCGTAGGAGATCCAGCGGTAGTAGCCGCGGCTGGGGACGGCGGTTTTTTCATCGAGCGCGTCGCCGTAGGGGATCGGATACCAGGTCGGTGGTTCGAGCCACTGGCCGCCCTGATAGACGACGTGGGCGGCGGTGAAGAAGGTGTGGCTGTCCCAGGCACAGAAGCCGCTACCCCGCGCGCCGGACACCGTGACGATGCCGTTGAACTTGTAGGGATCCTTGTTGACGAGCGGTTTCGAGATCTTTTCCGCGACGATGACCTTACCGGCCTGTGCGTC
>CAXTTX010000267.1:0-4387 GCA_964247045.1 uncultured Verrucomicrobiales bacterium
GTGCAGGGCAGCGAGGAAAGCTGTGACCAAGTCACCAGGTCCGGACTGCTCCAGGTCTGATAGGTCTTCCCGGCGACTCCCGGCCAGGTGATTGAAACCTCCGTGGTGGTAGGCAGCGTGAAGGATGTCACCGCGAACACGGACGAGGATGATTGCGGGGAGGTGCCTGCGATGTACTCGGCAAGGTTGCTCTGGCCGTCGCCGTCCTTGTCGTCCGCGGCATCGTTGGTGCCGACGGTCATGCCGTTCGCGGTTTCCCAGGTGTCCGGCATGCCGTCCGAGTCCGTGTCGATGTTGCCGCCGCCGATCACGAGGCTGAATGCCTGGGTGGTGGTGGCCGATATGGAGTCCATCAGGCGGATCGTGAAAGTGAAATTTCCGCCCGCCGTTGGCGTGCCGGAGATGACGGAACCCGCCAGCGCCAGTCCGGAAGGGAGACTGCTTGAGTCGAGGCTCCAGGTGTAGCCGGGTGTGCCACCGACGCCGACGAGACTGAAAGAATACGGGCTTCCCACCGTGCCACCGGGGAGGGGTGATTGGTTCCAGACGGCCAGCGCCGTGTAGATCCCCGCATTCAGCGCGGCGGGTGTCGGCGTGCCCTCCGCCCAGTTCGCGGCGGTGTTGCCAATGACACTCCGGCTGATCCGTTGCAACGATTTGCCGAAGCCGTCCGCGTTGGCGGGCCAAGGCGAGAGGTCGCGGTATTCCACCTTGTCCACATTCACGTAGGTGGTGCCGCTGTCGCCGGTGAACGGATAGGCCAGTTCGAGCGTCTGGGTGTTGTTGGCGAGCTTCGCTGAAAGCGGACCGTAAAGGGGCACGGAGTTGGAGAGGCCATAGGTGCTCCGGAAGGTGGCGAGCGAGGTTGCGTCGGTCGCGGGATCAAAAGTCACCAGCGTGAGGTAGCCGAAGGCGGGAATCGTGGTGCCACTCGCGAAGGTGAACGAGGAGTCGCCTTTCAGCTTCCAGCCGGTGAGATCGACGCTGGCGTTCGACGGATTGTGCAGTTCGATGAACTCGGTGCCCGTCACGTCGACGCTGCCGCTGCCATCGACGGGGTGATACATCACCTCGTTGATCATGACGGGAGTGACCACCGGGCTGCCATTGGCAGAGCCAAGGCTGGAGGCCACCTGCGGCCAGAACTCATAACCGCCGCTGCCATTGGCGAGACCTGTCGCGGCCACCCGGCCGAAGCTCACGTCCGTGGCGGACGCGCCGAAGGAAACCTGCGAGCGGTAACCCGTCAGCAAGGAGGAACCATCCACCGCCGAAAGGCAGGCTTCGTCGCCGGAAGAGGAAAGGGCGAAGGGAATCGTCCCGCCCGAGAAGTCCGTGGCGGTGAAGACGAGATACGCACCCGCTGCGAGGCTCGTGCCCGTGGGGATCTGGAATTTCCTGGGCACCAGCTTGTCGTCGCTGAGCCACCAGCCACCGATGGCCACCGTGGATGCGCCCGGATTGTGGAGTTCGATGCTGTCCTGTCCGGTGGCGGATGGATTGGCGAAGACCTCGTTGACCACCACGGGAGCCACCAGCCAGTTTGGCTTTTCGGGGGACGCCGTGACGGTGAAGGCGGAAATCGTGCTGCCACCGTCGGGGAAGCGCCCTTGCGAGACATCGGTGGACTGGCTTCCGAAGTTGATGATGTCGAGGTTCGTCGAGCCGTTGGCCGCGGTGAGGACCAGGCTTTCTCCCCCGGCCTTGAGCGCGAAGTTGCAATGGTTCGCCCCGGCCGTGGAGTTGTCCGCGAGGAATTTCGCATAACCACCCGCACCGATGTAGGAGAGTGCCGGGATCTGGGTCGTCGTCAGCGAGCTGGAGCTGTCGGATAGATACAATCCGGCGAGAGCAACCGGTGCGGTGCCGGAGTTGTCGAGTTCGAACCAATCGTCGCCATAGGCGGGGGCGGCCATCCATTCGTTGATCTTCAGCGTCGCGGTGGTGCCCAGGGTGGCGGCGGTGTTGGATGCGGCCGGTGTTGGCACGTTGGCGGTCCACGAGCCGGTGCCATTCACGATGCGTCCGATCGACAAGTCAGGCGCCTGCGGGCCGAAGGTGACGTTGTCGAGAACGGTTGTGCCGTTCATGAGCAGGATGGTTTCTCCGGCGGAATCGAGACCGAAGCCGGTGTGGAGGCCGGCTGCTGAGGTATCGCTGTCACACCAGACGATCAGGTGGCCGCCCGCGGCCAGGGTATTGCCAGCGGGGAAGGTGAATTTCGCGGGAATGGAGATGTCATCCGTGAGTGTGAGGCCGGTCAGGTCGTAGGCGGAGCTGCCGTTGTTGCGGATTTCGATGTAGTCCGGCCAAGCGTTGCCGTTCTGGATCGTGGAATGATTCTCGGCGAGGACTTCGTCCAGTTTCAGGTCGCCGGCCACGGCGGTGGCGGTGTTCCAGGTGAAGGCGGTTTCCGTGGAAATGACGGAGGCATGGCTATCCGTGTCGATGTAGGTGGCACGCCAGTAGTAGGTTTGGCCGAAGGTCAGCGAGCTGTAGGGGATCGGCAGGCTGGTCTTGCTGGCCGTGGAGGTGACCGCGTAGACCGGCATCTCGTAATCGCCGGTGGCCGAGCGGATTTCCCATTTGGTGGAAAGATGCGCCTTGGAATTCGGATGCGAATAGGCGGAGCCGGTGAGCGAGGCACCACCCAGCACCGTGGCTCCCGCGGAGGGTGAGACGTTGGTGGGCCGGGCGGGTTTGTAATAGGTCCCGAGGCCGAGCTGCGTGTTGACGTTGGCCTGCCGGAGAACGGCGAATTTATAGCAGGTGGAGTTCGTGGTGAAGCCCATCGCCAGCAGGTTCGCGGGATCGCAGAACGAGTTGTTGATTTGCCACATCCGGTTCTTGTATTCGGTGAGGAAGCATTTGTAGAAGGTGTCCTTCCACCAGTTCACCCCGTCGAAGATGCTGCTGCCATATTCACCGCCGGTGATCGATTGCGTGTAGCCCCCACCCATGCCACCGGTTGAGGTGGACATCACGCCATCGTAGTCCCAGCCGAGGCGTGACCATTTGCCGTTGGCACGGAGCCAGTAGAACTGGTTTTGCTTCGCGTCGTCCCAGATGCTCATCCACTCGATCAGCGCCATGGAGGTGAGCGTGGTTTCCATGTCGTAGTTCGTGTTGAACCAGGCCTTGGTGTTGGCGAGGTTCGTGGCATTGCCGGTCAAGGTCGTGCCGGTGTGGGACGCGAGGTCGCCGCGGGCGGTCCACAGGCCTTCCAGCATGTTGGCGAAGGGCCTCGGGCCTTTCCACGAATTGTTCTGGAGGGAGTAGGTCCATTCGTAGCGCTGGTATTTCGTCCAATTGGCATTGGCGGCGATGGCGACCATGTCACCGCAGGTGTAGGGGCCTTCCAGGTTGTTCGCGGAGCCATCGCGGTTGCCGACGTCCTTGTAGAGGCAGCCCTTTTCTTCCTTGGTGGAAGATGGATCGCGGTCGTGCATGGCGTCGTGATATTCGTCCAGCATCTCGCCGTCGTATTCGCCCTGTTGGAGACGGGTCGCGACGGCGTTACTGTTGAGATACCAGGAGACGAATTTCGTCTTCGACGCGGGCAGACCGATCAGGCGGTTGAGAACGGTGGCTTCGTGGAAGTCCTGGCCGTGGCTGGTGATGAACCAGGAGGTCTTCGTCTGGAAGGGCTGGGTTTCCGGGAAGTGGAGCTTGAAGGAGGCGAGGCTGGTGGCATTTCCGGAGCGGTGGTAGCGGCTGCCGTGGAAGCGCATCTGCACGTCGTAAAGTTCGCCGTTGTAGGAAAACACGCCGGGCACGGTGCCGTCCCACAAGGGCTGGGTGGCGGCGACCCATGGTATCGACCGTGGCAGGCCCGCGGCCGTTGTTGCCGTCACCCGTGCGGGGGTCTGCTGGGCGTGGGTTTTGATGGTGGCGAGATTGGTGGTGGAAATGAACAGGTCGTAGTTCGGATTGGTAACGGAACGGCCGGTGACGGTGACGAAGTAGCCGAGCCAGGGCTGCACGGCATTGCTGGCGGCGACGGCGGAGATCGCCGGATCGTCCGCGCGGGGGCAGACCACTTCCGCGCCGTCACCGCGGTTGGCGAGGATGCGGTAGCGGACGATGCTGCGGGCCGTTTGCCCCGGGATGGAAGCGCTGTATTGCCCGTTGCCGAGCGAGGTCATGGTGGTGGTGGTGTTGCTTTCCGAAGTGGAATCCACGAAGTCGATGAACCACTCCAGTTGCACGGCGGAGAGGCTGGCGGTGGAGGAGAAGGTGCAGGCAATGGTGACGGCCTGGCTGGGGAGGATAAGGGTCGCGCTGTCGCTGGTCTGAACGCGGGATTTCGCGATCACGACCGGTTTCGGCACGGCGCGGGTGACGGACTGGGCGGCACCCGGAGTCGGGCCGGTGAGAGGAGATGCCA
>CAXTTX010000267.1:4397-7694 GCA_964247045.1 uncultured Verrucomicrobiales bacterium
ACCGCCGGTGGCGCTGACCCGCTGCAACGAGCGACCCTTGTATTGGTAGGAGGCCGAGCTGAGGCCGGTGAAACGATCCTGCGCGCCGAGGGCATTTGCGGACTGCGCCCAAGGGAAGGACGAGGAATAGGTTACGGAATCGATGGTCGTGCCGGTGGAGTCGCGGAGGGAGATGCTATCGCCGGAATTGGAAAGCTTGCCGGTCCAGGAGCCGAGCACGCCGGTGATGGAGTAGACCGTCTGGATCCGGGTGGGGTCCCTGGCGATGACCTTGAAGGAACCCGCCGCGATGCTGGTGCTGGCCGGGAAAGTGTAGTCGACCCCACCGGCGAGCTTCCAGCCGCTGAGGTCAATGGCGGAGGCGCCGGTGTTCTGGATCTCGATGAACTCGTGGACGTCGTCCGTCAGGTCGAGGGTGGGGTTATAGTTGGTGGTGTTGTCGAAAGCGGGTTCCTCGACGGGGTGATAGTGGATTTCGCTGATGACCACCTGCGCGCCCGCGGATGCTGTGAGCAGGAAGAACAGGCCGGTGGCGGCGGAAGGGATTCTGCGAAGAAGAAGGGACGCTGCGTTCACGGTTCGTGGGGCCTCGGGTGTTTTGGGACGGATGGAGGGCACCATCCATTTCCCCTTCTAAGCCGCCGGGGGAGAGGCCGACAAGGAGGGGATTGTTAAGTAGTGTTAAGCCTGACCGGGTGTTTCGGGGGGGTGGAGCAGCATTTTGGCGTCAAAAATGGGGGCATTTTTGCAGATTCCGTGGTGTAGCCGTAAGTTCCAGCAGTGATTTTGCAGATTTTTGTCATTTCGGGCAAACAAGGTGGGCCGTGGTGTAGGCAACGGGAAATGATGGAAGGCGCGTAATTTCAATTAGTGGTGGAAATTCAAGCTGTTGGGGCGGGATGGGGAAAAGGGGGAATTGCAACAAATGACAACTGTTTTGGATTTTGATTTGGTTTTGGAGGGGGACGAGGGATGGGAGTAGAGGTTGCAATTTGGGATGACATGGACATGAAGGGATTCGATTCGGAGTGAAATCGATGCGCCCGCCACACCGCCAGAAGTGGCGTCGCTCCGGCCGCTTGCAGCGGGAGGCGGGTATTTTAGCAAGCCTGTGGCTGCGTCTCAACCGATGGCTCCTCTGCCAATACAGATTGGCTCGAAAAATGTGGCAACTGGTCACATTCCAATACCTTGCGACGGCGCTTAGGTGGTTCCTAGAGGCTGGAATCCTTTTTGGCGCGGTGGCGTTTGAAGATGGCGAGGGTGCGCTCGCGCTCGGTTTTGTGGTCGACGCAGGGAAGGGGGTAGCCGGGGGCGAGGGGCTTGCCGTCCTTGGGCGGGGCCAGGAAGAGGGCGGGGGGGACGTCCTTGAGCTCGGGAATCCAGCGCTTGATGTAGATGCCGTCCGGGTCGTAGCGGGCGGTCTGGGACCAGGGGTTCTGGATGCGGAAGTAGGGGGCGGCGTCGGCACCGGTGCCGGCGGACCATTGCCAGCCGCCGTTGTTGGAGGCGATCTCGCCGTCGACGAGGTTTTGCATGAACCAGGATTCGCCGAGCCGCCAGTCGAGGTGGAGGTCCTTGGTGAGGAACATGGCGGTGATCATGCGGACGCGGTTGTGCATGAAGCCGGTGCCGAGAAGCTCGCGCATCCCGGCATCCACGATCGGGAAACCGGTGGTGCCGGTTTTCCAAGCTTCAAAGTGTTCGCGGGGCTCGTCCCAAGGCAGGCCGCGCCAGTCGGGGTTGAATTCCTTTTCGAGGACTTCCGGGAAGTGGTGGAGGATGGCGAAGTAGAATTCCCGCCAGGCGAGTTCCTTGATGAAGGTGTCAAAACCCGCCTTGTCGGCGGGTTTTGCGGCGTCGCGGGCATTCAGGCATTCCGCATAGAGGGTGCGGATGGAGACGAGGCCGTGGCGGAGGTCTTGGGAAAGGCGGGAGGTGCCGCCGGTGGCGGGGAAATCGCGGTGTTTGGCGTAGGAGGAAATGCTTTCGGAAAGCGCGCTCTTCAGGCGTTTCCGGGCGGCGGGTTCGCCGGGGTCGAGGAGAGTGGCGGTGGGTTCATCGAGGCCCCAGACCGAGACGGTTGGGAGTTTTAATGATTTGATATCCAACGGAGTATGGATTTTTCCGAGTTTGCCGAGCGGGGGCGGCTTAGGGAGGGAGAGCCAATTCCGGGAATAGGGGGTGAAGACCTTGTAGGGAAGGTTTTGGCCGGTAAGGACCTCATCCGGGCCATGGAGGGAAACATCCGCGTGGCCGTGGCAACCGATGCCCAGTTCCCCGCAAAGCTGGCGGAGTTCGCGTTCCACGGATTTTCCGAAAGGGTCGGGGTCCGTGTTGAAATAAACCGCGCTGGCGCGGCATTCCTTGATCAATTTCCGCAGTTCAGGGACCGGAGGGCCTCTCCGGATGATCAGTTTTCCTCCCAATTCCCGCAAACCCCCAGCCAGGGATTGCAAGGAACCACAGAGGAACTGTTGGCGATTGGGGCCGGTCCAACTGTGGGAACCTTTCCAGTCGCTCAGGATGTAAACGGGGACAACGGGGGATTTGGTTTTCGCCGCATGATGAAGAGCCGTGTTGTCCCAAAGGCGCAAATCACGGCGAAACCAATGAATCACAGGGGATTCCAAGCGGGGGGGCATGCCGGATTACGGGAAGAAAGCCCTCAATCAGGAATGTCATTTGCCTGGGTTGATCCTCAAGTGTCGGCGAGGAGTTTCTCCGCCTTCTTTACCGTGGTGGGGGACAGTTTGCCGTCCACCCTCTTGGCTCCCTCGATGAGGCCCTTGAGCTCGACGAGCGCCTTTTCCGCAGCGACCAGGGACTTCTTGCCACCGCCGAATTTCTTGTCAGGGAAATACTTGGTGAACGTGGTTCCTGCCCTGCTAATGCATAGGCGCCAGCCTTCAAAAGCGGCACTTTCGTAGGTGAATCGGGTTAGATTGCGTTTGCTTTTCATGGTGTTCTAATTTGATGGTGGATTGCACATCCACGTTGGAACCCTTCTGCTAGAAAATCTAGCGATTTTTTTGCGAAATGACCAATTTAGTGCCGAAATGGCCAATTTTGGGGAGGTTCGACGGAAAAAATGCTTTGCAAGAGGGCCGCGGGGCTATTTATTCCCGCCCCCGCGGGAAATGAAAACAACCGCCGTAGGTCCTCTGGAATGCCCCCCCGTGGGGTAGTTTTCCCGCGAAAGAGGGTAACCCGGCAACCGAAAATAACATGTCAGCAGTCAAACTTGCTCGTTTCGAGCTCCCTAACCGCCTCGTTCGCAACGAGGATACCGCCTCC
>CAXTTX010000268.1:0-7655 GCA_964247045.1 uncultured Verrucomicrobiales bacterium
CGGATCCCGCCCGGACCGTTTTCAGACAGCCTCTCAAGGCAGGGGGAGGCGATAGAAGCGCATCGGTGTTCCAGGCGGCGGATTGTCGATGATGGAGATCACCCCTGACGAACCGGCCGTTTGTGTCCCAAGCGTCTGCCAAGGGGGCAGGAGGTCCGGGGAGAATTGGATGGTATATGCCTGACCCGGGTTTCCGATATAGCCGACTTCATATCCCCCTCCCTCCAACGCGTGGATCGTGCCGCTGCTTTGCACCGTATCCACACCTGGATTGACGGTGAAGGTGCTGCTCGGGCCGGCTGCCGGAGCGGTGTTGCCGGTGCTATCGATGGCGGTGCCGGCAACAATCGAGATCCCGAGCGTGCCGTAGCCGGTGATCCCGCTGAGGGTGACCGTGCGGGTGGTACCTGACCCTGACGTCACAGTCACTGCCGCATTGATCGGGCCCGCGCGGTTTAATATCACGTTGCTTGCGGAGAGCGTGCTTGAGCCGAAGTTCGCGTCGCCATAGGTGACCGTGTAGGTCACGGTGCCGCCCGGATTCGCGAGCGTGACGGATGGGGCGCCGATGCTGATGGTCGGAGGCGTGGTGTCCGCTGCTCCCTGCACTTCATAGGCACCGATATCAATGGCACCCGAGCTCTTCCGCAGAAAGACGAACCCGCGCTGATCGTAAGGCGTGGCCGTGTTGTCGAAGTTCGGGTTGCCCGCATCGATGGCCGGGCTGCCTGCCAAAAGCGCGTGGGTTTGGGTTGGCCCGCCGTTCGAGGCGAGGACGCCGAGTTGCGGGTTGACGTCCAGTTGGTTGCCGGTGGTCGTGCCGCTGATCGTGGCGCCACTGCCATTCCCAATCAGGTTGTAGCCCTGCGACGTCAAGGTGCCGGAAACATCCGGGCCACTGCCGCTGGTGTTGCCGGCGACGATGGTGTTGCCGAGATTGAAAGTGCCGTAGAGTCCGCCGCCGCTATCCCTGGCGTTGTTACCCGACACGGTGCAATTCGCGAGGGTCACCATGCCGGAGACCTGACAAATGCCGCCACCCCGGTTCTCCGTGTAGTAAGCGGAAGAGTTCGTCGCATTGCCTGACAGAGTGCAGTTGGAAAGGTTCAGGATCGTGGAGCTGCCGATGACGTAGATGCCGGCACCCTGCCCGCTGGAGTTCATCAGGTTGTTGGGAGCCACGAGGTTGCCGGAAACGGTGCAGCCCATCAAATTCACGACCGTGCCCGCACTCGCGTGGATGCCGCCACCGTAACGGTTGCCATAAAAGGAACCGGAAACCGTGTTGTTCGATACGGTGCAATTCACCATCGACAGCGAGCCGCCCTGGCTGGAGATACCGCCACCGCTGCTGTCGGTATTGCCGGTCGTGGTTGCGATGGCCTGGTTCGCTGACACGACGCAGCGCGTCATCGACAGTGCGCCGCTGTTGTAGATGCCGCCGCCCGTGCCGCCCGTGGAGCGGTTGGCCGTCACGCCGCAATCCAACAGCGTCAGCGTGCCAATGTTGAAGATGCCCGGCGAGCCTTTGGAAACCGTCAGCCCGCCCAGCGTCGAGGAAACACCGCTGTTGTTGGTGAAGACGGCAAAGGCGAAATCCGTGGCGGGCCGGAGGGTGAGCAAACCCGCGCCGGGACCGGTGATCGTCATGCTCCTGCCCAGGTTCGGCAAGATCGAGCCCAGCACAATCTCGCCCGTGACATTCGAGGCGAAAGAGATGCCCGGATTGGTGCCCGAGAGCGTGCTATTGGCGCGCTGGATGGCTTCGCGCAACGTGTTACCGTTGTCGTTGCTGTCGGGCGTGGTGTCCGAGGTCGTTGTCACGACGAGGCCGCTGTCGTCATTTTGGATGGTTCCGAATACCATCGGGGCGCCCGTAAGGGGAGCCCGGCTGAGGGTGACGGTGAAGTTCTCATCCGGCTCCAAACCCTGATCGCCCACCACTGGAACCACGATGCTGGCAATGGCCTGGCCCGCCGCAAAGTTGATGATGCCGGGCGAACCGCCATCGGAGTCAAAGGCATCGCCGTAATCCACTCCTGCCGTCGCGCTCCGGGCGGCGACGCTGTAAGCCACCGTCGATGTGCGCGACGTGTCGCCGGAGCGCGTGACGGTGAAAAGGAAGGGGGTGGCACCGCTGTTGCCTTCCTCTTGCGTCAACGCCGGCACGATGGAGATCGTGGGAGGAGGCGGCTGCACTTCGAAGGCACCGATGTCCACCACCCCGCCATCGATGCGCGAGAAAGCGCGCTGGTCGGTCGTGAGGCCATTTGGAATGAGCGCGTTGCTGCCCGCGTTAATCGCCGGGCTGCCCGGAAGGAGAGTCATCGTCGCTGTCGGGCCGCCGTTGGCGGCGAGTGCGCCAAGTTTCGGATCCACCGGTTCCCCGGCCGTGCCGACCTGGTTGCCGTTGCTGGCATTGACCAATCCCGTGCTGCCGTCGCCTTTGCCCAACAAGTTATAGGCGCCCGAATTGACCGCGCCGGAAATATCAGGGCCGGTCGTCGCGGTGTTGCCTGCCACGATGCTGTTGTTGATCGCCGCCGCGGGAGTGCCAGTGAGGAAGATGCCGCCCCCGTTGAGGGCGCTGTTGCCGGAGAGGGTGCTGTTCCACAAGGTCAGCGCGCTTGAATTGAAAGGGCAATAGATGCCGCCGCCGTTGGAACTCGCGCTGTTGCCGGAGAAGGTGCTGTTCGTGGCGGTGAGCACACTGTCGTTGCGGATCGCGCCTCCGTTGGCAGCGCTATTGTTTGAGAAAGTGCTGTTCGTGACAATCAACCTGCCGTTATTGCGGATGGCACCGCCGCCAATGGCGGCATTGCCGGAAAAGGTACATTCATTCATCGTCACCGTCGTCGTCGTCGGAGCCGAGTTGATCATGGCGCCACCGCTACCGCTGGAGAAGGTCCCTGTGCCGTTGCCGCCGCTCAGCGTCAATCTTTGGAGATCGACCGCGCCGTTGGTCAGGGCGCTGCTGATGTAGAAGATGCGGCTGGCGTTGTTGCCCGAAACCGTGATGCCGGGAGAGTCTGACGGAACTGCAATTGTCAGGTTTTTCGCGATGGCGATCTCGCCCTGTGTCAGCGTAATGACCCCGTTGACGCTGAAGCTGATGGTGCTTCAGGCCGGTGCATATTTCACGGCCTCGCGAAGGGTGCAATTTGACAACCCGGCAGCGCCATCGTCCCCATCGGCCAGCGTGTTGACCACAACGACGCTGCCGCCTTGATCCCGTTCGGTTTCATAGGCACCGATATCCATTCGCCCGCCGAGGATGCGTGTAAAGCCCGCACCGCGCTGGTCATAGGGCAAATTGGTAATGTCGAAATTCGGGTCGCCCGCATCGATTGCAGGGCTTCCTGTCAGAGGTTTATGGGTTTTCGTCGCCCCGCCGTTAGCAGCCAGCACATCGAGCTTCGCGTCCTGGTCGATGAGGTTGTAAGCGCCCGTGATGGTAGAGCTTCCAACGTTAGCGGCCGTACCGAAGTTGCCGCAGACGATGGTATTGGACATGTTCACCGGTCCACCAAAGATGCCGCCACCGCCATTGGTGCCGTTGCTGACATAAGCGCTGTTATTGGTGAGGGTGCTGTTCGTGATCGTTGTCCCGCCGTTGGAACCGCCGATGTAGATGGCGCCGCCACGGCCGTTTGTGCTGCCCAGTGCCCGATTCCCGGAGAGGGTGCTGTTGGCTACCGTCACCGGTCCGCTGTTGGAGAGAATGCCACCGCCCGCACCCTGGGAATCGTTGCCGGAAAGGGTGCAGTTTCTGATCGTGATCGCGTCGGTGCTGTTCGTGGTGAAGACGGCTGCTCCGCCAGTACTACAGTCGTTGTCGGAAAGCGTACTGTTCGTGATTGTTGCAGCCGTGACGCCCCTCAGGCAGATCGCGCCTCCATAGCTTGCCCCATTCCGCGACAGGGTGCAGTTCGCCATCGTGAGCCCGCCGCCGGTCATGAAGATCGCGCCACCAAAGCCGATTGAAACGGGATTATCGGAAAGGCTGCTGTTGGTGACCGACACGGTTCCGCCGGTGATATAAAGCGCGCCGCCGGACCGATCACTTTTGCTTACACCGCCCGATAGATACGTGAAGAAGGTGCCCCTGCCACCACTCAGGGTCAGTCCGGAAATGTCGACGACACCGGCGCTGATATTGAAGATGGAGCGTGCCCCGTTGCCGTTGATGCCGTTGAGCTTCAAGCTACCCGCGCCCGGCCCGGTGATGGTCAGGTTTTTGGTGATGGCCATCACGCCGCTCGTCAACGTGATGGTACCGGTCACGTCGCCGGCAAAAGTGATGACTGGAGCCGTGCCCGCATTGCCGGTATTGGCATACGCCACCGCTTCACGGATCGAGGTCAGGCCATCGGTGTTGTCGGCCGCATCGCTGTTGGTATTGACGAGGAGCGAGTTGATTTCCAACGCGCCCAAGGTCGCTGTTGCTGTGTTGGAGTCGGCGCCATGATTGTCAGTCGCCTTGAAGGTGAGCGTCCTCGCCGCAAAACCGCCCGTGGTGCCACTGATGACGCCGGTGGCTGGGTCGAAGGTGAGGCCGGTGGGCAGGGTGCCGGTGAGAATGCTGTAGGTCAGGGTGTCGCCGCTATCGCGGTCGCTGGCGGGAAGGGCGCCGTTGAAGGCGGTGTTGGGCGTAACGATGAGTGCCGTATTCACGGCAACGGGCACCCGGGTGGTGAAAGCGGATTCCACGGCGCCAAGGTCAACCGCGTTTCCGATCTTGCGGGCATATCCTTCTCCTCTCTGGTCGAAGGGCGAGACGCCCGCGTCGAAACCCGGGTTACCCGCGTTGATGGCCTGGCTGCTCGCCAGCAGCGCCATCGTCCTGGTCGGGCCGCCGTTGTCGGCCAGTGCCCCCAGGTTCGGGGCAATCCCGAAGATCGTATTGCTGCCGAAATTCCCCTGGCTGCCCGCGTTTTGCACCAGGTTGTAATCGCCGCTCACCACGCCCCTGTAATCGTCGCTGTTTCCCGAGAAACCGGTATTGCCGGCGAGAATGCTGTTCGAAATATTGGTGGAGCTGCCCGCATAATTGCCCTGGTTGATGCCGCCGCCGAAAGCCCCGGGGGTGCTGTTGCCGACAATGGTGCTGCTGGAGATCGTCGTCGCACCGAAGTTGGAGACGCCGCCACCATCGCCGCCAGCGGTGCTGTTGCCCGCCAGCGTGCTGTTCCGCACCGTCATCGAGGCATTGATGGCATTGTAGAGGGCGCCGCCATTGGCACCGCTGTTTGCCGATAGGGTGCTGCTGTCAACCGTCAGCCCTCCGGCATTGTAGATGCCGCCACCGTTCGAGGAAGCGGAGTTGCCGGAAAGGGTGCAGTTCGAAACCGTCAGCGACCCGCTGTTGTTGATGGCACCGCCGTTGCCGCCTCCAGTGCCGCCGGTCAAGGTCAGCCGGGATAAGACAACAGCGCCGCTGGAGACCGTGAAGATGCGGCTGGCGCCATTGCCCGATACGGTGATGCCAGGAGCACTCGCGGGCCCGCTGATCGTGAGGTTCTTATTGATGACGACCTCGCCCTGCGTCAGCGTGATGATGCCGGTAACGCTGAAATCAATCGAGTCGCCTGCCGCCGCCGCCGCGACTTGGGCGCGCAAGCTGCCGGGGCCGGAATCGTTGAGGTTTGAAACGGTCAAGGTGGCGGCATGGGCCGTGTAGGAAAGGCACATACCCAATGGCACCAGGCACATCGACAAGAAACGGGGGGATTTCGGCATCGCCGCGTATAGACGATGGCTGTCCACTGGCAAGAAGTTATCCAACTCATTGCAAACGTGCTAATTGCACGACCCTTCGGGCACCGGCGAAATCCTCCGGTAACACCGATCGTCTGCACACCTTTTCTTCCTTTGGACGAAGTGGAAGAGACGCTCACGTGGTTCATCAGACACCCGCATTCCGTGTCCCCCCGGGTATTCCGTGATTCAGGATCCTTGATCCTGCCCTTCGTGGCCCGAGGCGAAATAAGGTCACTCCGTCACATCCGATCACCTTCACCCGGGTGTCATGAAGGGATCGTTCTTGGGATTGCCACAATCCACTTGATGGCTTCAGTACCTCCTTGCCCGCTGTCAATGCGTGCTCAGATACGTGAAAATCCCCGCTCCCGGCGCGATCACCATCGCCTTCGGTAAAACCGGCACGCGAGGCCGGCACAGCCCCCCAGGCCCGTCCGTGTGGATCTCACGCTCGCAACCTCCCGGATAGGTCGCCTCCTCGATCACATCCGCCCGGGGCAGGTCCCCCTTGCCCAAATCACCCGGTCATTCCTTCTTCAGCAGCACACCCATGGGATCGTCCACTCCCGCATAAAACGGGGCGATGCAAAGCACACCATTGCGGGTCACGATCCTGGGACTTTTCAGCGACGGATTCCACAACGAGAGATTCCAATCGTTGTGGGTCCAGGTTCCCGAAAGAGGCCCCGGAAGTCCCTTGGCCACGTAACTTCCATCCGCATTCAGGGTGATGGCTTGGCCGCCGTTGGAATAAGTTCCCACCAGTTCCCCCGCCGATGAGATGACGGGATTCACCTCGATATCGTCCTCCATCACACCGGCAACCAACGCCACTGTTAGAACGAGAGCCGCCGCGGATGCGCTGGCAAGCAACCGTCGGCTGATCCTCTTGTAGCGGAGCCACCGGTAGATCGCGAAAAACACCACCAAGGCACAGCCACCGATGGCGAGCAGCAATCCAAGGGCCAGGATGGAATCCCCAAAAGGTATCATCATCACCACTCCTTCCCCTTTTTATGAATCACCAAACTGTTCGCGATCAGCTTCAGGGCCGGCAGATGTTTCCGGTAAAGCTCGTCAATCGTACCCGTTGTCTCGGGAAACTTTTGCACGGTGAAATCGATCAGGATCAGGTTGCCGCCATGCGCCGCCACGAAGTGAACGTCGCGTACGGGGATGGTGCGGCCCGCCTCTTCCAACGTCCCGTCGTTCACGATCATCGCGCCCGGGCAGCCGCCAAGATTTTGCGGCACGCATTCCACCAGGCCGGGGAGATCCTTCGTTCCCTTTTCGAGTACTGCGGCACTGAATCCTTCCCGGGTTTCTTCGTCCGTCGGCAGCTTCCCGTCCTTCAATATCCTTTTCTTCACCTTCACCACACAACCCACCTCACCGGTCCCATCACAATTCTGATAGGCCCCGACAATCTCCGGCTGCACTGGCGGCAGGGATCTCCAGCTCATGGGGACTGTCAGCGAGAAATCCGGAAGCGGAAAATCCGGGCCCTTCGCCTTCGCATCCTTCCCGGTACGGAAGGTCTCATTCCAGCCCGATTTCAACTCCATTTCCGGCTGGTCCATGTAGGCGGGATGATAGGCTAGGAGCGTTCGCCGCAGGTTTTCCGGCAGCTTGCCTTGCGAGGCGATTGCCTGGAGCCCTCTCAGAACCCGCATCGCCTTTTCCCGGTCCATCGGCTGGGCTTGGAACGCTTCCGCCTTGGTTCGGACCCTCTCGCGCATGGGCGGCCATTTCTCACCCAGGATCCCGGTCAATTTTCCTTCCAGAGCCTCCGTTCCCCCTCCGAAAGCCGACCTGTCGAATGCCGCGCCCACGGCCTTCGCCTCTTCCGCAAGAGACGGGTGTTGCCTGGCGATTGCCTCCAAAAGACTCTTGTT
>CAXTTX010000269.1:0-3481 GCA_964247045.1 uncultured Verrucomicrobiales bacterium
AAACGGCCCCCGCCCTGGCGAGTTGGACCGCGCCAAACGGCTCACTATTTCCCAAAGCAAGCTGTCCTTCGAGACCACCGGCTCGCATTGCGCATGGGCCGGCGAGTGCGTCCTCGACTTCGGCGATATCATCCCGCCCGCGGACTGGCGCGCGACGGTTCTCGCCGTCACCGATGAAGACGTGAAGGAAGCCGCCCGTTCGATTTTTCACGGGAAGAATCCCTCCATCGCGGAGATCGGCCCTATCGCCACCGATTGAGAAATGACCCATCCCTTCCATCCCTTCACCGGAGAGCACTACGCCGCCTTGGCCGCGGGTCTGGTGGCCATGGGTGGCTTTCTCATGGCCGGTAGAAAAGGCGGGGCCAGCCAACGCCGGGCCACCGCCTTGCTGGCGCTCATGAATTTCGCGGTCTATCCGCTCAGCCTCGCCGCCTGGTCCACCGTGACCATCCCGAAGAGCATCGACAACTTCCTGCCCCTGCACATGTGCGATATCGCGGCCATCACCGCCGGCTTCGCCCTGGTCACCCGCCGGCCGTTGCTCTGTGCCATCACCTATTTCTGGGGCCTCGCCGCGACCGTGCAGGCCCTCATCACGCCCGCCATCACCGTAGGGTTCCCTTCGGCACCCTTCGTGATGTTCTTCATCCATCACTTCGTGGTGGTCATCGCCGCGCTGTACCTTCCCTTGGTCCTCGGCTGGCGTCCACGGACCCCGCTTTGGAAAGCCCCGCTGGAAATCTTCGGTGTTTCCATTGTTTATCTATTCATTGTTCTGCTGGTGAACCGAGTTGTCGGCAGCAATTTCGCGTTCGTCTCGCACCCCCCGCCGAACGCCAGTCTCATCGATCATCTCGGTCCCTGGCCTTGGTACATCTTTTCCCTGCTCGGCCTCGCCCTGGTGCTCTATTCAGCCTTGGTCCTGCCCTTTCTCGGCCGGTCAAGCCGTCCCTGATCCCGGCATGTCCTCCCAACCCTATCTTTCGCTTGAAGCCGAGCTCCACGATGCCTTCTGGGAGGCGGAAGACGACGGCTCCGAGGTCGCCCTCATGGCAGACTTCCTAAAAAGGCATCCTGGCCCCGCCCTCGAAATGGGCGCTGGCTCCGGTCGCCTCATGTTCCCTTTGCTTGAGATGGGATTCCGAGTCGAGGGGCTGGAACTCTCCCGCGACATGCTCGCCCTTGCCGAAAAACGGAGCACCCGGTGGAGCGTCCCGGGCACCATCCACTACGGCGACATGACTACCTGGGAACCCGGCCGCCAATTCTCCTCCCTCCTCGCCCCCGCCTTTACCCTCCAGCTCGCTGACGATCCTGCGGAAACCCTCCGCCACTGGCACCGGCTGCTTTCGGATCACGGAGCCCTCTATCTCACCGTCTTCATCCCCTATGCCGAACTCCTCGGCGATCTGCCGGAAAATGTCTGGTATGAGGATCACGCCGCCACTCTGCCCGATGGCCGGGAAGGCATGCTGGAAACCCGCCACCGCCTCGACCCGCAGAACCAGATTTTGCAACGGGAGCACCGCTACAGCCTCTCCGGAAATCCCCCTGCCAGCCACCAATCATGCCAGTCCATCCGCTGGTTCGAGCACGGCCAATGGGTCTCCCTGTTGGAAAGTTCCGGCTTCAACATCAACCGCTTCTTCCTCGATTTCGACCCCTCCCGGCAGGTTTCCGACCCCGACCGGATCGACTTCGATGGCATTCTCACCTACGAGGCGGTGAAAAAACCCATAAATTCCTGATTTCACTGAAAGAATTCCATATGGCGATTCTTGACGGCGAGGGCGTTCCCGACCTATGACGCTTGCTGTGCCAAGGAATCTCATTTTGCTCGCCGCCCTAGGAACCCTGACTTCCTCCGCCTTGGCCCAAGTCGTCTGGCAGCGGGAAGATGTCGGTTTCGAGAGCATCCAGAGCCGCGCACGCGACCTTGCGAACAAGGAATACGTCGCCCCCAACCGGGACAGCCTCCCGGAGTGGATGAACAACCTCACCTACGACCAATACCGCGACATCCGCTTCAACCCCAACCAGGCCCTCTGGGCCGCGGAAAAGCTTCCCTTCCGCGCGATGTTTTTCCACCCCGGCTACCTGTTCCGGGAACCGGTGACCCTCAATGAATTCACTGCCACCCACCAGCAGACGATCCGGCTGGCCGAGGCCTTCTTCAACTACGGCCCGTTGGTGAGCAAACACGGCGACCTCCCTGCCGATGGCGGCTTCGCCGGCTTCCGTCTCCACGCCCCGCTGAACAATCCGGACATCTACGACGAACTCTGCGTCTTCCAGGGCGCCAGCTACTGGCGCGCGCTCGGCAAGAACCAGCGCTACGGCATCTCCTCGCGCGGCATCGCCGTCAACACCGGCTCGGAAGGAACCCCGGAGGAGTTTCCAGGCTTCCGCGAATTCTGGCTCAAGAAACCGCAGCCCACTGACACCCAGGCGGTCTTTTACGCGCTGCTTGATGGGCCCTCCTACTCGGGTGCCTATCAGTTCAAGATCAGCCCTGAGAACACCACCATCGTGGACGTGACCGCAGTCCTTTTCGCCCGCAAGGCCGTCCAGCGCCTCGGCATTGCGCCGATGTCCTCGATGTTCTGGTTCGGCGAAAACTCCCGCCGCCGCTTCGACGATCTCCGCCCCGAGGTCCACGACTCCGACGGCCTCGCCATCCGCATGGCCACCGGCGAGCGTCTCTGGAGACCGATTTCCAACGACACCGGCAAGCTGGAATTCAGCTTTTTCGACATGGAAAAATGCGATGGCTTCGGCTTGCTGCAACGCGACCGCCGCTTCGCCGCCTATGAGGACGGGGAAGCCTCCTACCATCTCCGCCCTTCCCTTTGGATCGAGCCGACTTCGGATTGGGGTCCCGGCCGTGTCATGCTGATGGAAATTCCCGCCACCAACGAACTCACGGACAACACGGTTGCCCTCTGGGAGCCAGCCCGCACCCCGCAACCCGGCGAGCGCATCGAGTTCAAGTACCGCCAGCATTGGACCATGGACGAGGATCCTTCCATGGCGGACGGCCATGTCGTCGCGACCCGCACCGGCGTCCACGATTGGCAACCCGACCAGCGCACCATCGCCATCGAGTTCGAGGGCAACGCCCTCAACCAGCAGGGTGACACCCCGCTGACCCCCGTGGTTCAGGCTGTCGGCCCCGGCTCGGAAAAGGTCAAGATCCAAGGCGTAGCCCTCCAGTCCATGCCGGAAGCCCGCTGGCGCGTGGCATTCCAGATTGCTCCCGCGACGGCCGGTGCCAAGCTGTCTGACATTGGCCCCATCGAGTTCCGCTGCTGCATCAAGCGCGGGGAGAATTTCCTCACTGAAACATGGGTCTACCGCGTCACTCCCTGAACAATTTGCGGCCCCTCACCGAGGGTGAACTCAACGAGTGGGAAGAGGCCTACGCCGCGGTGGAGGCCTACCTCCAGGCACTGCGCCTACGCAACCGCCTGCTCGTTGC
>CAXTTX010000269.1:3491-7653 GCA_964247045.1 uncultured Verrucomicrobiales bacterium
CGAACTCGTGCGCGGCATCCTTTGGCGCGCGTCTTCGCGGCGTCAGAATGAGCCGGAAAAGGCCGCCCGTTTCCTTGCCATGGAAGAGGCTCTAACCGAGGTCGCGAACTGGACCCAGGAGGTGCTTGACGTACCCTTGGAAAACCGCCGCCTCGCCGCCCGCGGCCGTCTCGCCCTCTTGCTCGCCGGCATGCCGGACCAATGGCAGGGCGTTTTCCTGACCCCCGCCCCTTGGCCCGGGGAATTCGTCGATGCCATGCGCAAATCCTACATCGCGGCGGGTCCCCGTTTCGCCGAACTCACGATGATTCCAAAACCCCTTGAATTGAACGCCATCGGCACCGGGGCCGCCCAATGGTGGGAAACCATGGACCGCCGCCCGATCATGCGGGTGATGTCCATCATCATCGTGCTGGGACTCATCGGTCTCGTCGTCTGGTTCACCCTTCGTTAAATGGACGCCCCATCGCCATCCCCTCGCGAGTCCGGCCGGCCGTTCTTCAGCCCGTTACGGACCGCGCTCCGCCGTCTCGTTTTCTTCGGCAGCGTGGTCATCGTGAACATCGCGGCCACGCTCTGGCTGACGGACCTCTTTTACCGCATGGGCTTCCAGCGCGCGCACTTCGCCCTGATCGCCATTTTCGTGGTGCTCAACGGCGTGCTGACCCTGGGTTCCTTCCATGCCCTTTTTGGTGCCTTCGACATGCTGATGGGCCGCCGCCGTTCGGTTAGAATCAGCGCCCTCGCCGAAGGCAAGACAGGCCCGCTCAAGAAGCGCCACGCCGTGGTGATGCCGGTCTACAACGAGGACAGTGTGAAAACCTGCGCCCGAATCGAGGCCATCTACCGCTCGATCAAAGCCACCGGTCATCTCGACTCCTTCGATTTCTTCATCCTCAGCGATACCCGCGACCTCGACCTCTGGGTCATGGAGGAAACCGCGTGGACCAATCTCTGCCGCCGCCTCGATGGCTTCGGCCGCATCTATTACCGCCGCCGCAAGACCAATGAAAACCGCAAGGCCGGCAACATCGGCGACTTCGTCCGCACCTGGGGTGCCGGCTACGAGGCGATGCTCGTTCTCGACGCGGACAGCCTGATGGATGGCGGGGATATCCTGAAGATGGCCCGCATCATGGAGGACTACCCGCGCCTCGGCATCCTCCAGACGCCGCCGAAACTGATCCGCGGCTCCTCGGTCTTCACCCGCATGCAGCAGTTCGCCATGCGCCTGTACGGCCCGCTCTTCATCCGCGGCCTGAATTTCTGGCAGCTCAATGGCGGCAGCTACTGGGGTCACAACGCCTTCATCCGCCTCAAGCCTTTCTCGGAATACTGCGAGCTTCCCGCCCTCCCCGGCCGCGAACCCTTCGGCGGCCGCATCCTCAGCCATGATTTCGTCGAGGCCGCCCTGATGGTCGCGGAAGGCTGGGAAGTCTGGCTCGCCTGGGATATCGAGGGCACCTACGAGGAAGCGCCTCCCACCTTGGTCGATCACCTCATCCGCGATCGCCGCTGGTGCCAGGGAAACCTCCAGCACCTCTGGCTCATCTTCGCCCGCAGGCTGCCCTTCTCGGTGCGCATGCACCTTTTCATGGGCATCATGGCTTATCTCGGCAGCCCCATCTGGTTCCTATTCCTGATCCTCGGTACCTGGGTTGCCTGGGACCGCTCCGACAGCAACCTGAGCCGCCTGCCGTTTGAGAACTACGCGGAGCGCTGGTTCGGCATCAATGGCACCGAGCAGAGCATCATCCTGTCCTGTGCGATCTTCGCCCTGCTGTTCATGCCGAAGATCCTCGCCGTCATCGGCGGTATCCTCACGCCATCCATCCGCCGTTCCTTCGGCGGTGGCTTCCGCCTCTTGTTCGGCACGTTTTTCGAGACCCTTGTCTCGATGCTGCTCGCGCCCTGCATCATGGTTGCCCACACCATGATGGTCCTCAGCATCGTCATGGGCCGCACGGTTGGCTGGAACACCCAGAACCGCGAAACCGACGGCACCGCCTGGGGAGACGCCTTCCGCTTTCATGCCCCGCAAACCCTTCTCGGCCTCGCCTGGTGCGCCATCGCCATCCAAATCGGCCTCAATGACGAGGTGAGCTTCGCCGTCGAGGCGAAATACGCCTTCTTCCTCTGGATGCTTCCCATTCTCCTTGGCCTCGTGCTCTCCGCCCCCGTTTCCGTCCTGACCAGTCGCACCCGCTATGGCAAGGCCCTCCTCCGGCGCAAGCTCCTCGCCACCCCCGAGGAACTCAATGTGCCCGAAGTGATCCGCCTCGCCGACAAGGCAAATGCCGCCGTCGATCCTGCCTTGGACGCCTCGGCTTCAGGCCGCCGCGGCGTCATTGCCGCCGTGGTCGATCCCTATGTGAATGGCGTCCACGTTTCTCTTTTGGAACACTCCGAAATCACTCCTGCCGAGGAGGTTCTGGTCGAACGCTGCCTCGGCGAAGGCCCCTCCGCCCTGACGAAAAATGAAATGTCCGAACTGCTTTACCTTGCGCCCGCGATGCTCATGATGCACAGGGCCGTGTGGCTCCGCCAGGCCGACGGCATGCACGGCGTGTGGACCCAGGCCTTGGAGAGCTACCGCCGACGCCTCGACCAGCACCCCGCCGCCGCCGACGCCGGTTAAACCCACCGAATCTCATGCTCCAGATTAACCCTGATCTCAGCGATCTCGTTTCCGACGCGGCCACCGCGTTCGGTGCCCGTTTCAATTCCCAGCCCGCCATCACCGCCGCCGCTCCGGGCCGTGTCAACCTGATCGGCGAACACATCGACTATTGCGATGGCTTCGTCATGCCCTTCGCCATCGACCGCTACATCGTCATCACCGGCCGCGCCAATGGCTCCACCGAGGCCCACGTCACCTCCGCGATCACCGAAGAGATCGTCACCATCGACCTGACGAAGATCCAGGAACCCGCGGAACCCAAGTGGGCGAATTACCTCCGTGGCGTCATTCGTGGTTTCCAAGACCGCGGCCATCATATTCCCGGCTTCGACGCCTATATCCTTTCCTCCGTTCCTGGCGGCGCTGGCTTGTCCTCTTCCGCGGCTTTGGAGAACGCGATGGCAACCTTCCTGGAAGGCCTCTTGGACACCGTGCTGGACACCAAGGAAAAAGCGCTGCTCAGCCAGAAGGCGGAGCATGATTTCGCCCATGTCCCCTGCGGCATCATGGACCAGTTCGCTTCCGCCTTCGGCAAACCGAACCGCCTGGTGCTCATCGACTGCAGGACCGGCGAACCGGAACTCGTTCCTTTCGAGAACCCGGATCTAACTGTCCTGATCTCCAACACGATGGTTCACCACGAACTGTCGGATGGTGGTTATGCCGCGCGGCGCAAGCATACTGAAGACGGCCTCGCCATCCTCGGCAAGGCATCCTGGCGCGACGTGACCGCCGCCGACGTGCAATCGCATTGGGAAGAACTGGGCGATCCAGTGAACCGCCGGGCCCGCCATGTCGTGGGGGAAATCTCCCGCACCATCGCCGCGGCGGCGGCGCTTGCTCGAAACGATTTCGAAACGCTCGGCCCCCTCATGGCCGCCAGCCATGATTCCCTCCGCGATGACTTCGAGGTTTCCTGCAAGGAACTCGACCTCATGGTGGAGATCGCCCGCAAGATCGGCCGCAACGGCGGTGTCATCGGTGCCCGCATGACCGGCGGTGGCTTCGGCGGTTCGACCGTCACGCTCTGCGAATCCGGCAAGGCTGCCGGGATCGCCGAGACACTCGCCTCGGAATACGAAAAGGCCACCGGCATCACGCCGCAGATTTTCGCCTCGCGTCCTTCCATGGGCGCACACCTGATAAGCTAAGCCTCGCCAGAGCCGCGACTTGGGAAGCGAACGGCTCCCGAAAGGGAGGTAGCCCTGCATGATGCCATCGCCCCCCCTTGCCATGCCACGGAATTCGCGGCCGGAGGAACTCCGGTAAGAATAGGTATGCCTGTCTTCATCGGTCGGACAGCCCTTGGGGCGGGTCCGGGTTTGATCTCCGCTGGCAGGTGTTAAAACTGCCGGGCTCACGATCACCGGCGGGAATAGGACGCGGAAAGTCTGGTATCTACCCGAAAGACACCATGCTAGACCATGCGATGGAGCGCATGTTGCTGGGTCGGCCCACGCGTACCCCGGAACAGGACAGCAG
>CAXTTX010000270.1:0-2195 GCA_964247045.1 uncultured Verrucomicrobiales bacterium
GACTGCGGCAGCCTGCTGCCGCTTTGGCTTCGCAGCCCTGCTGCGAGCCCGTGGGTGGTTTACCCGACCACAGGCGGTCCCTCCCGACGGGTTCCCCACATTCATTCCCCCTTTTCAAACATCCCCATCCTTCATCGCGATTTTCTCGTATCCAAAACTCGAAATCGTTTTTACCCACGCCGGTGTCACCGCCTTCTTGAACGCGGCGGCACTGCACCATTTCCAGTCGGAGCCGATCAATACAAGTTTATGATGAACGGCGTTCTGATGAACGTAGTGCAAGCGGGCGAGGTAGCTGGCTTGATGGGTTAAGAGAGTTTCGCGGTAGTTTTGCCAGAGACGTTTCTGGTCTGAGGATGAACTCCGGGCGTTTATTTCCCTGGTGGTCAGGCTGTGGAGTTTGCGGATCATCCTGCTCAATGAGTCAGCGGCACCTTCCCGGGAAGCTTGGCTATGTGCGATGAAATGGTAATGATTTGATAGGATAGCCCATGCCTCGGGCTTCCAGTCGAATTCATCCATCAGGAGGAGCAGGGTTGATTGAAACCAGTCCTTCATGGAGTCCTCTTGGAGGAGATTATGATTTCCAGCAGTACGGGCGGTGACAAAATAAACACCGGCAGATTCCAATCGATGAGGAGGAGCATGGGGCCAGTCACGGGTTCCTTTGAGGGATTGTTCGTCGTCGGGACAGGCTGGTTCCGGATTCATCGGCGTGAGAGCGCGCCTAGCGGATCACAGGGATAGACCTCGGGCGAGCACGTTTTTAGATCCACAGTTGATACTTAGGGCGGCCGCCCCCGGGCTCACAGCAGGGCTGTGAAGCCAAAGCGGCAGCGAGCTGCCGCAGTCCAAGGCCTTCGGCTGAGGAGTCCAAAACGCTTCGGTCTAGCGAACCAGGACCATCTCTTCGATCTTCTTCTCCGAAACCTTACCCATGACGGGGATGTCGGGGGCGAAGAGTGAAACCCGGTATTCCTCGAGGGCCCAGCCGGCGGGCCAGTGGGCGGGATCATCGGGGTGTGAGGTCCAGCGCTGGAACCATGGGGCCCACAGGCGGCGGAAACGGTCCATTTTTTCCAGGTCCTTGACGATGGGCAGCGACGACAGGCGACCGAGACGGGAACGGATGGCTTTCAAGCGGCGGGGGTAGTCGCGGAGAGTGGTAAACCCGGCACGCCAGGCGAAGTCCTTGCGGAACAACCAGGCGAGTTCCTCCTCCAGGTCTTCGGCGATTTCACCGAGGTTGCGGTCCTTGAGGTTGGCGGTGATCCAGCGCTGGATCTCGGGAAGGATCTCGAAGATCTCATCGATCGCCTTGCCGATGACCGAGGCGGCGTCATACCAGCGGCCACGGGCCTTTTCAGTTAGATCGCGGAAATCGTCCGGAGAACGCGGGAACACGCTGCCGGCCGCACCTTCGGCGGCAAGCAGGATCAGGTTATCGAGGGTGGTTCCGCCTTGGCCGAGACGTTGCAGCTCGACCTTGGCCATGAGCCCCAGGGGGAATTTCTTTTTCAAGTGGTTCACCTGGTCCTGATGGGCGAGCCACAGGAGGCGGGCACCACCTGCACGGTGGGATTCCACGGCCAGCGCCTGGCTGGTGAAGGCACGGACTCCCACGCTGCCGCCCTCGTCAACGAGAGCGGGCCAAGCGGCGCCGCCCGGTGTCATGACCATTTCCGGCAAGCTCTCGCCATCCCAGGTGCTGATGCCCTTGCGCTCGACGTTCGCGTTGGCGGCGGCTTCAAAGCGAACGCGCATGCGGTCGGCCAATTGCAGCTTCAGGACAGCCACATCCTCGCCCATGGCGAGTTCCTCCGCGTCGTCATCGCAGACCCAGATCTTTGTCACCAAGTGGGGCGGCAATCGGGAGGCATCGTATTCGGAAACCGGGACGTGGGCACCGTTGCGCTCCTTGGCGTGTTCGGAGAGAGCCTGATAGATCGGCCGGTCCTTGGGCGCGAATTTCCACAACTCCGCGAAGCTGTCCGCCAGCGGAGCGATGGGCTGGCAAATGCGCCGGTAGTCCTTGGGCAGGGAGCGCAACAGGATCTCGGCGCGTTCCTCCAGGTTTCCATCGACACCCCAGCCGGGCAACCAATCCGGAAACCGCGGCAATTGGTCGACATGGACGCCGATGGTCACACCCTCGTCCCGCTCCCCAGCGGCGGCGTGATAGTAAAGCGGATACT
>CAXTTX010000270.1:2205-7633 GCA_964247045.1 uncultured Verrucomicrobiales bacterium
CATGCCCCGCGTGGCGAAGGGCATCCGGAAATCCTTCCAGCCCCAGATAAGCGAGGTCTTCATCCACCACGTCGGACAGATTCAACATCAGGCTGTCCTCGTTCTTTTCCAGCCACTGGTGAAACGCGGCGGCGGTGTTGATGGTGTCGGGAATCCTGTCCTCGTAAAAACGGATGAGGGCTTCATCGCTCCAGAGGCCGCCGGGACGGCGGAGCTTCTGTTCGATGGCCTCGAGTTCACCGCGCATCTCCGCGATGTGGTCGAGGAAGCGGCACCGCTTCCTCAGTCCCCCGCCGGCCACGCCTTCGCGCAGGAAGACCGTTCGCGCGGCCTTGGGGTCGACACGGCCGTAATGAACGCGCCTGCCGACGACCACGGGCAAGCCGCCGCAGATCACGGTCTCCTTGCCATACACGGCCCCCTGCCCTTCATCCCAATGCGCCTCGCCGTAGCGGCTCTTGCAAAGATGAGGGGCGACGTCCTCGACCCACTGCGGGTCGATGCGAGCGACCCGCCTCGCCCAGAGCCGGGTGGTCTCAACGAGTTCCATGGCTAGCACCCATTCGTGACGCTTGGAGATCCCGAATAGTCCGGAGCCGGGGAAGACGGCGAAGAAGCCGCCGTTCGCGGAGCGATAGGTTTTCGACTCGCGGTCCCAGAGACCGAACTGACGCGGCACGCCGGCCAGAAGCGAGCGGTGAATCGGCGCATAGGCGGCGGAAGGATTTTTCGCCGGTTCACCCACCTTCTCCTTCCACTCGCGCTCGAACAGATCGACGAGCTCGTCATGGACGTTCGCCCACTCCGTGGCGCGGCGGGCGCTGATGAAGGCGGGTCCGCAGAACTTGCGCAGGGCGTTCATCTTCCAACGTCTCCTCCCGTCGCGGAACTGGTTCAGATCGTTCCACAGACGGAGGAGGCCGATGAAGTCGCTCTCGGCGTCCTTCCATTTCGCATGGGCCGCATCCGCCTCGCGGGTCTTCTCGGCGGGACGCTCGCGAGGATCGTTTGATTCGAGGGCGGCGACAATGGGAAGCACGTCCGCGAGGCAGCCTTCCTTGCGAGCCTCGATCAACATGCGACCGAGCCGTGGATCCACCGGCAGGCGGGCCATCTGGCGGCCAAAGTCCGTTAGATTCTTCTCCTTGTCCAAGGCATCCACCTCGCGGAGCGTGCGGTAGCCTTCGGAGATTGCCTTCGGCGATGGTGGATCGAGGAAGGGAAACTCATCGATCTCCGGCAGGCCAAGAGCTTTCATCCGCAGGATGACACCGGCCAGCGAGCTGCGGCGGATCTCCGGATCGGTGAACTCCGGCCTATCGGTTAGATCCACCTCTTCGTAGAGGCGGACGCAGATGCCATCACGCACGCGACCGCAGCGGCCCTTCCGCTGGCGCGCGCTGGCCTGGCTGACCGGCTCGATCTGGAGGCGCTGGATACCCTTGCCCGGGCTCCAACGGCTGACGCGGGCGACACCGGAGTCCACCACGCATGAAATCCGGGGAATCGTCAGCGAGGTTTCCGCGACATTGGTGGCGAGGATGAGGCGGCGCTTGTTGCCGGGATTGAAAACCCGCTGCTGGTCGCCAAGGCCCAGCCTCGCGAAGAGCGGAAGCACCTCCGTGCCGCGGTAGTTGCGGCCTTCCAGGGCATCCGCGCATTCGCGGATCTCGCGCTCACCCGGCAGGAAGACCAGCACATCCCCCGTTGGCTCGATCTCGCCGAGGTAGTCCACCGCACGCGCAACGTGCTGGGGCATCTCCTCTTCCTCGTTCGGTGGCAGGAAAAACTCGCTGACCGGGAACATGCGTCCCGGTGCCTCGATGACGGGCGCGCCGGAGAAGAATTCCGAGAACGATCCCGCGTCGAGGGTGGCCGAGGAAATGACGAGCCTGAAGTCTTTCCTGCGTTCCAGCAGCCGCTTCACATAGCCTAACAGGAAGTCGATATTCAGCGAACGCTCGTGGGCCTCGTCGATGATGAGCGCATGGTATTGCCTGAGGTCGCGATCTCCCTGCGTCTCCGCGAGAAGGATGCCGTCGGTCATGAACTTGATGCGGGTGTCACGGGACGTCTTGTCCTCGAAACGGACCTGATAGCCCACGAAGCCGCCCAAGGGCACCTGCAATTCCTCCGCCACGCGCTTTGAAACACTGGCAGCGGCGATCCGCCGCGGCTGGGTACACCCGATGCGTCCGCCATCCTCACCCAAGGCCTCCGCGACCATTTTGGGAAGCTGGGTGGTTTTGCCCGAGCCGGTCTCGCTGACGATGACGACCACAGGATTGTCCCGGATCGCGGCGAGGATCTCCTCCCGGTGTTCGACCACCGGAAGTTCCTTGGGATAATTCCACTTCATCAGGCGGGCGGGAGCGGCTTCATCGGCCGGATCGTCAGGTCAATGATATCCGCGCTGCGCGGCAGTCCCAGGGTGTGGACAAGCGTTTCCGCGACATCCGCCGGCTGGATGAAACAAGCCGGGTCATAGGGGCGGCCCTCCTTTTTGCAGATCGCCTCCTGCATGGGAGTCGCGGTGCGCCCGAGATAGACGCTGAGGACGCGGACGCCCCGCGGGTTAACCTCCGCGCGGAGGCTGTCTGCCACGGCCTTCAGGGCGTGTTTGGTGGCCGCGTATTGGGCGACTCCGGCACCGGCCGAGAGGCCCGCCGTGGAATTGATGAAAACCACCTGACCCTCATGACCAAGAAGGTCCGGCAAGAGTATCTGGGTCAGCGCATAGGGCGCGCGGACATTGCAGCGGAACTGCCAATCGAACTCGTCCAAGGGAACCGACTCCATTTTGCCCATGGCGAAAACGCCGGCGCTGTGGATGAGGACGTCCACCCGGCCGAATTCCTCCCGGACCCGTTTCACGAACATGGCGAGCGTGCCATCATCCGTGAGGTCCGCCTCGAAGCTGCGGATTTTCCCCGAGCCGGAGGCCTCGTCCGCCACCGATTCCAGCTTCGCCAAATCCCTGCCGACCAAGGCGAGGGAGGCACCCTCCCGGGCAAGCGCGATCGCGATGGCCTTCCCCACCCCGCTGCTAGCTCCAGTGATCACGGCCACCTGTCCGGTTTCAAAAATCATCAGGATCACCCTGCCGGGAAGGCCGTGCAGCGTCAAACGCATATTCCGGCCCAAACGGTTTGCCGCTGGGGTTGATATCTGGTTGCCCATGCCGGTGGCAAGATTTCGGAGGACCGTGCATTCCGCATGACAGGGTGCAGAATCAAAGCTCACAGGCGAGCGAATTGACTGGCCGCTTTTCCCATGTGGCGTGTAGTCAAAGAGATTCCAGCCAGTTCACAACTGGCATGGGGTATGCGACGTACTTAATCGGGCTTTTTACAATTCGACGTTCTCCCTCCCTCGCTTGTCAACTTCTCCTCCAATGAACTCCGAAACGAATATATCCCTCGCCTGCTTCCTTCTCGCTGCTGCGACGCCAGCCTTGGCTGAGTGGCCGGAGGCGAAGGTGATGCCGCTGGGGGATTCCATCACACGGGGAACCAACGACATCAACTACCCGAATGGCAGTATTCCGGGAGGCTATCGGAAAGGCTTGGGGCAAAGCTTGAAGAACGCCTCGCTGCAGCACGATTTCGTGGGGGAAAAGACCGACAATGCGGCTCCCGACATGGACCCGGATCACAACGGCAACAATGGTTTCCGGACGGATGAAATCCTCGCTAACCTGCCGCAATGGCTTCAGAAAACCCCTGACATCGTCCTGCTGAAAGCTGGCACCAACGACATCCTCCAGGACATCCCGGTGGGGACCGCGGCGGCAAACCTCAGCGCCCTGATCGAGGCGATCACCGCCGACGCGCCGAACCGGTATCTCTATGTTTCCACCGTTCTCCCAATCACCCAAGACTGGCAGGGAAGGACCGCCGCCTACCTCAACGGGAACGCGAATGCCTACAATACCCAAGTGAGAAATTTGGTAACCCAGTTCGCGGGCCAAGGCCGCAAAGTCAAGCTGGTGGATACCAACGCGAGCATCGTGCTCAATCCGGTGCCGGGAGATCCCTCCCAGAACTTTTTCCAGACGGGAGACGGTATCCATCCGGGCCAAGCAGGATACAACCAGATGGCGCAAATTTGGTTCGGTGTGATTTCCGCGAATGATTCGTATTTCCAGAACCCTCCGCCGGGCGCACCGGGGACACCGGGATCCTTATCGGCCGCGGTGCTGTCAGATTCCAAGGTCCGCCTGAACTGGGCGGACAACTCCGCTGACGAGACGGGTTTCAAGGTGGAACGGAAAACAGGCGCGAACGGCGCTTTCCAGCAGATTTCCACCCTGCCGCCGGATTCGACGAGCTTCGACGATACCGGCCTGACCAACGGTACCCCGTATATCTACCGGGTACGGGCCATCAACAGTATCTCGAACTCGCCGTACAGCAACGAATCCGGAGCCACCACCTCGACCACGGTGGATTTCGGGGCGTGGGCCTTGCGTTATCCCGCTTTTTCCGCGCTGGCGGCCGGGGACCAAGCACCCGCGGCGGATCCAAACCATGACGGCATCAACAACCTGCTGTGCTATGCTTTCAATCTTGATCCACTGGCGACGGTTCCGGTGGAGAATCTGCCTTGTATCCGTTGGGTCGCGGGCGAGGCGGAAGATGAATTTCTCCCGTGGTTCCAATACCGCCGGAGTAAGACCGCGCATGTTTCCCTTGAGCCCCAGATGTCGGAGGAACTCACGGAAGAGACGTGGGAAGTCAAGGATCAGGACGATGCCACCATTGATTCCATTCCCGGTGACGAGCTCACGGAACAGGTAAGTATCCCATTATCAACTGATTTCCCGAATCGTTTCGCGAGGTTGAAGGTCATGATAGATTGAGGAGTAATTTGTGCTTCATGAAATCGATATATCCTACGCGATCACGTTATATATAATCAGGGGATTTATGGCATAACGGCGGTGGAAAGCGATATCTGATCGCCGCCCGCCATCGCGCCCGGGTTCATCCCCGGAAACGGTTCCCCCTGAAATGTCTGCCCCCCTGAAACAATTTTCCGAGTACCGTCGTACGAGTTCCCTAACTCTAACGGGTAGACTGTTTTTAAAAAGACGAAGGTCGCCGGAAGCGGGATATTCCAATGGGTTTAGGACTTCCGTGGCTTCCCCGGATTATATGGTGAGGGAAAATAACTTGACCCCGAACAGGTTTTCGGCCTTGAATCCGCGCGTTCCAGTGTGTTTCGCACGCTCCCCCCGATCCCCCCGTATTTCCATGAGGAACCTTTTCCCTGCCACGGCTCTGCCTTTTTTTAAGTTTTCACGCCCGCCCGCCCGGACCGGCTCTAAAATTTTTGCGGTTGTTTGGCACAATTAACGCAGCCTCTCCCACGTCTCACCTCCCCCACCCCCCGCTGGCCCGAGGGCACCTCGCGCGTCTCCGAGCTG
>CAXTTX010000271.1:0-7626 GCA_964247045.1 uncultured Verrucomicrobiales bacterium
GAACCCAGGAACTTGCCAGCTCACTTTCCGTTCTCAACGCCACGCTCGAATCCACCGCCGACGGGATCCTGGCCGTGAACCAGTCCGGGCAGGTGGTCTCCTATAACAGCAAGTTCGCGGCCATGTGGGGCTTCCCGCCCGAGATATTGCAAAAGGGCGACGACCGCGAATGGTTGGCATTCGCCACCGCGCAGGTGGTCGATCCGGAGGGGTTCATCGGCAAGACCGGAATACGCGCGGTCTTGCAGGACAACCAGGCCTACGACGTGGTTGAGCTGAAGGACGGCCGGACCTTCGAGCGATATGTCCAGGCCCAGCATGTGGGCGAAATGCCCGCGGGCCGGGTGATCAACTACCGCGACGTCACCCTGCGCAGGCGCGCGGAAGCCGAGCTGGCGGATTCCGCCAGAAAATTGCTGGAAACCTCGCGCCAGGCAGGCATGGCGGAAGTCGCCACCAGCGTGCTTCACAACGTCGGCAATGTCCTCAACAGCGTCAACATCTCCTGCGCGGTGGTCGCCGACAAGGTGCGCAGGTCACGCATTGCCAGCGTCGCAAAAACCGCCGTCCTGCTGCATCGGCACACGGACGATCTCGCCGCGTTCCTCACCACCGACCCCAACGGAAGGAAGCTGCCTGAATACCTGGGCAAACTGGCCATCGGACTCGAGGGAGAGCAGACAGCGCTGCTGGAGGAAATCCGTCTGCTCGGCAAGAACATCGACCATATCAAGGAAATCGTGTCGATGCAGCAGAACTACGCCAAGGTTTCGGGTGTTACGGAGACCCTCGCCGTGAGCGACCTGGTGGAAGACAGCCTGCGCTTGAACGAAGGTTCCCTGACCCGCCACGCCGTGCGGGTCATCCGCGCCTATGACCCGGTGCCGCAGATCACCGTCGACAAACACAAGGCGCTGCAAATTCTGGTGAATCTGATCCGCAATGCCAAGCAAGCCTGCGATGATTCCGACACCCTCGATAAACGGATCACCGTGAGGGTGAGCCAGCACCTCGACAGGATTCTTGTCGCGGTCATCGACAACGGCGTCGGCATTTCAGCGGAAAATCTGACCCGAATTTTCGCCCACGGTTTCACCACCAAACCGGAAGGCCACGGCTTCGGCCTGCACAGCGGCGCGCTGGCCGCCCGCGAAATGGGTGGCAGCCTCACCGTCCATAGCAACGGCCCGGAGAGCGGCGCGACTTTCACTCTCGAACTGCCGGTCCAAACTTCCAACGAACTGAAATCCACCCCATGAACTCCTTCATCCCCCAACCGGCCGTGGATACGCCGCACCGTATCCTGATCGTCGATGACAACGCGGCCATCCACGAGGACTTCCGAAAAATTCTCGCCATGGACTCCACCCGGGATGAGTTCGAAAAGGAGGACGCCCTCTTTTTCGGGACGGATTCAACCGCTCCCGACAGGGTGCCTTTTGAACTGGACTTCGCCTCGCAAGGCAGCGAGGCGCTGGAGCGGGTGATCGCCGCCAAAGAAAGCGGACGCCCCTATTCGGTCGTCTTCATGGATGTCCGCATGCCACCGGGTTGGGACGGCATTGAAACGACCGTCCGCGTGTGGGATGTCGATCCCGACCTCCAGGTGGTCATCTGCACGGCCTACTCCGACTATTCGTGGGAGGATATGGTCGGACGCCTGGGCAGGACCGACCGCCTTCTCATTCTCAAGAAACCCTTCGATGTGATTGAAGTCGTCCAGTGCGCCCACGCACTCGCAAGCAAGTGGTCGTTGCTTCAGCAAACACGCCGCCACGCCGAGTCGCTCGAGTCCACCGTTCGTGCCCGGACCGCGGAACTCGAGATTTCCAACTCCCTGCTAGAGGGCGAAATCGTCCAACGCCGGCGCAGCGAGGAGGCCCTCCGCTTCACCCAGTTCTCGGTGGACCATGCGTCCGACGCGATGTTCTGGGTCGCTCCGAATTCCGGGTTGCTCTACGTCAACGACGCCACGTGCAGGATTTCGGGCTACACCGTGCAGGAACTCCACACGATGAACGTGCTCGATATCGTTCCCGAACTTCACGAAGGCGGCTGGCAGCCGTTCTGGGAATCCCTGCGGCAGGAACAGCACCGCATCTTCGAGGCCACACACAAGGCCAAGAACGGCCACCAGATCCCCATCGAACTCACCGCGACCTTCTTCACCTTCGGAGGCCAGGAACTCCTCTGCATCTCGTGCCGCGACATCACGCTCCGCAAGGAAATCCTCGCGGAGCTCGCCACCGCCCGCGACGTCGCGCTCGAATCCGTCCGCCTCAAAAGCCAGTTTCTCGCCAACATGAGCCATGAAATCCGGACTCCCATGAATGGCGTGATCGGCATGGCGGAACTCATGTGCCACACCAATCTCGACCGCGACCAGAGGGAATACGTCAATACCATCCGCACCAGCGCGGATCTGCTGCTCAACATCATCAATGACATCCTCGACACCGCGAAAATCGAATCCGGAATGCTCCGGTTCGAGACGCGCGACTTCGACCTCAACGAAGTGATCGACGGGACCATGGACATCGTCGGCGGCGGTGCCCGTAGCAAGGGGCTTGAGCTGGCGGGTTACGTCGAAGGCTCCGTGTGTTCCCATCTCCGCGGCGACGCCGGCCGGCTGCGCCAGGTGCTTACCAACATCGTGAACAATGCCGTGAAATTCACCGAATGCGGGGAGGTGATCCTGAGCGTCACGCGTCTTACCGAAACCGCCACCCACCAGCAGCTGTGCTTCGAGGTCCGCGACACCGGCATCGGCATCGCCGCAGCGGTCCGGCCGCGAATTTTCGACCCGTTTGTCCAGGCCGACAGTTCCGAAACCCGCGGATACAAGGGCACGGGGCTGGGACTCACCATTTGCAGCCAGATCGTCGAAGCCCTCGGCGGCAGCATCGGTGTCGAGAGCGAATTGGGCAATGGTTCCACCTTCTGGTTCAACCTCAGCTATAAAAAGCAGGCCACCCCGGGACAGGCCGCTGTCGTTGAAGTCGATCACCCGGAGAACCTCCGCGTTCTCGTTGTCGATGACAATCCAACCAACCGTGAAATCCTCAAGCTCCAGCTGGCCAATCTCCAGATGCGTTCGGCCAGTGTCAGCGGCGGAAAGGAGGCGCTCGATCTGCTCCGCCTGGAGAACTCCGGCACCGATCCGTTCCACTGTGCGGTGCTAGACGGCCAGATGCCCGGCATGGACGGCCTCGAGCTCGCCCGCCAGATCAAAACGGATCCCGTCATCGCGGCCACCCGGCTGATTCTCCTCAGTTCGCTCGGCGATCACCTGCCCGATACCACACTCGCCGCAGCAGGCATCGAAGGGTATCTCGTCAAGCCCCTCAAGCAGACCCGTCTCCAAGCCGCCCTCGGTGTATTGTTCGGGCCAGTTTCGCCACCCTCCTCCGAGCGTGGACCAGCCCAGCCCCCGGCGGCGGTGCCGGATCGCTCCCTGCGGATCCTCTTGGCCGAGGACAATTCCGTGAACCAACGGGTAGCTCTCCTCCAGCTCAAACGCATAGGCTATACCGCGGATGTCGCCAACGACGGCCTCGAGGCCCTCAAGGCACTCGAATCCGTCCCCTACGATGTGATCCTGATGGATTGCCAGATGCCCAATATGGATGGCTACGCCGCCACCCGCGAAATCCGCCGGATCCATAGCCGTCCCATTCTGATCATCGCCATGACCGCCAATGCGATGAAGGGTGACCGTGAAAAATGCCTCGCCTCGGGCATGGACGGGCACCTCGGGAAACCGGTGCACCTTGAGGAACTTGAAAGGATGCTCAGCGATTGGAAAGTGCCGCCAGCCTCCGGAAATAAAACCTCGCCGCCGGTCGATCTGGCCCGGTTCACCGAAATCACCGGTTCGGATACCGCCATGTTCCGTCGAATCGCCGCCGACTACCTGGAGCAAGCGGAGGAAATTCTCGCCCTCATCAGCCTTGCCATCGACAGGCGCGATCCGGAGGAAATCCACCGTCTGGCTCACAAACTCGGCGGCTCCAGCGCTTCCTGCGGCATTGTGGCCCTCGCCGAACCGCTGGCCCGGCTCGAACGCATGGGTGATGGTTTCCAGCCGGCTCTCGCCAATGACCTCCAGCAGCAAGCCTTCCGGCATCTCCACCAGGTCCGCCGCTTTTTCGCAGAACATCAGCTAACTCTCAAACCCAATCACTGACATGAAACGAATCCTGATCACCGAGGATGACCAATTCACCGCCAACATCTGTCGCGGAAAATTCGAACAGGAAGGCTTCGAAGTCTGCTTGGCCCATGATGGCAGGGAGGCAATAAGACTCCTCGAAAGCCATCCTCCCGATGCGGTGCTGCTAGATCTCATCCTGCCGGAAATCGACGGTATCGGCGTGCTCCAGTTCATCCGTTCAAAGGAATCGCTGCGCGGCCTACCCGTCATCGTATTGTCGAATTCCAAGTGTTTCTCCGGCCCCGCCCAGGCCGCTTGGAAAGCGGGTGCCACCAACTTTCTCAACAAAAGCGATCACGGACCGCAGTCGCTCGTCGATGAGATACGGAAACTTCTATCGCCAGCCACGGTGCCACCTCTGCCCGACGAGCCGCCGCCGCTGCCACCCCGGGCGTTCATTAAACGCGCCTCCGGGCCGGTCCGTGTGATCGTCGCCGATGACGACCGGGTCATCCAAGGCGCGCTCGGTTTCATCATGGAGCAAGCCGGATTCATAGTCCGGTCCGCATTCAACGGGCGCCGCGCGCTTGAAATGGCCGAGACTGACGCGCCGGACATCATGGTGCTCGACGGGATGATGCCGGAACTCGACGGGTTCGCGGTCCTGGATCTCTGGCAGAAACATCCCCGTCAGGCGTCCGTGCCCGTGATCATGCTAACGGGAAAAAATAGCGAGGCCGGGCGATCCGGCGCCCTTCGCAGCGGCGCGGTTGAATTCCTAACAAAACCCTTCAGTCCAGCCGAACTTGTGCGGATTATCGAACAATACGTCGGTGGGCCGCGGGTGATTTTCCCCGGCGTGAGCTAATGTTCATGAACCCGGGCGCCCGGTATGGGGCTTCACGGCAGAGCTCCTAGTTTCTAGATATTTCCTGATTCGAATCCTGCTTCTCCGGATCGTAGCCCTTTGAATAGGAAAAGAGGTCCTTGTGAAGGTATGGGACGAATTTCTCCTTCTTGGCAGGGTCAAGCTTGCTCCAGATGGCGAGGTTGAGGGTGCGGGCGACCTTCATCATCATCTTGAGCGAAAGTTTCCGGCCGGATCTGGCCCTCTGCACTTGCTTGTGGGTGAGCTGTTCGTCCGATGTCTCGACCAGGGCGTGGCTCTCGAGGCCCCATCCCTCCATCACGGCTATCAGAGGCTGGGGACCAAATTCTCGTTCTTCTTCATTCATGGTGCTGGGAGGTTTGTTGGTGGATGACACTTTGAAATCAAGCATTCCTTTGGCCATCGTCCCCGACTCGGATTTTCCCACGGAACAAGTGACGTCCATCATGCCGTCGAGCGGCTGCGGATCGTGTTCGCGTGTGAGTTCATCCATGGCCAGATGTAGCGCATCCCGCGGTGCCCGCCCAAGAAAAAATCCGCGCATTCCGCCGTGGACGGCGCTAGCATCCTTGCCATGAAATGGTCCGCCCTCCCCGCGCTGCTTTTCCTTTCCCCGCTGCTGCGTGCCGGTGAAATCACGGTTTTCGCCGCCGCCAGCCTGACGGATTCCCTGAAGGAGATCGGGGCGAGCTACGAAAAAGCCACCGGCGAGAAGGTGAGATTCAACTTCGCCGCCTCCAATGTGCTGGTGCAGCAGATCCAGGCGGGAGCCCCCGCGGATGTGTTTTTCTCCGCCGATGAGGCGAAAATGGACCAGCTCGACAAGGCCGGCCTGATCGCCAAGGAAAGCCGCAAGGACCTGCTGGGCAACTCGCTGGTCGTGATTACCCTGCCCGACGGGCCGCAGGTCGCCGCGGCGGCCGATTTGGAAAAACCGGCGATCCGGCACCTTTCCATCGGGGATCCCAAGGCCGTGCCCGCGGGCGCCTATGCGAAAGCCTGGCTGGAGAAGGCGGGCTTGTGGGCAAAACTGGAGGCGAAGCTGGTGCCGGCGGAAAACGTGCGGGCGGCGATGGCCGTGGTGGAATCCGGGAACGCGGAGGCCGGTATCGTTTACAAGACCGACGCGGCGATTTCGAAGAAGGTGAAGGTGGTCTTGGATGTTCCTGCCCCGGAGGCGCCGAAGATCACCTACCCCGCCGCGGTGGTGAAGGATTCCCGGAATGCCGAGGAGGCGGGGAGATTCCTGGTCTATCTGGCGGGGAAGGAGGCGGATGAAACATTCGCGAAGTTCGGCTTTTCGGTCATCGAGTGAACGGTCATCCTGCCGGTGAGCGCCGGACAGGCTGAGCAATCCCACCCATGAGCCCGGAAGAAATCCAGATCATCGCGTTCTCCGTGGCGATGGCTCTACTGGGCACGGCCCTGATTCTTCCGCCGGGCGTGCTGCTCGGCTGGCTGCTGGCGCGCAAGAATTGGCCCGGCAAGTCGCTGGTGGAGACGTTGATCGCGCTGCCGCTGGTGCTGCCGCCGGTGGTGACGGGGCTGGTGCTGTTGAAGTTGTTCGGCAGACGTGGACCGGTGGGGGCGTGGCTGGACCAGACCTTTGAGACAGACGTCGTTTTCACGTGGAAGGCGGTGATCATCGCGATTTCGGTGATGTCGCTGCCGTTGCTGGTGCGCAACGCGCGGGCGGCGATCGAGGAGGTCCGTCCGGAACTGGAGCAGGTGGGCCGAACTCTGGGCGCGCCGGAGTGGCGGGTGTTTCTTTTCATCACGCTGCCTTTGGCGAAGCGGGGCATCTTCGCGGGGATGGTGCTGTCGTTCGCCCGGGCGCTGGGGGAGTTCGGAGCGACGATCATGGTGGCAGGTAACATTCCGGGCAAGACGACCACCTTGTCGGTGGCGATCTATCAGCATGTGCAACTGGGACAGGACGAGACCGTGTGGAAGCTGGCGGCGGTTTCGGCGGTGATCGCTTTTCTGGCGCTGTGGATCAGCCAAAGGATGCAGGCGCCCAAGCGGGTGTCATAGAAGAATAGGCGCGATCGAACTTATAGGACTTTTTCACCGATTACGGTCTCCGCCTGCCAAGGCCCGTTCAGAGGTTGGGAGAGCGCGGACCAATACCACGCGGAGACATCGGTCCATGACGCGTTGTTCTCCAAACTGGTGATCCGCTCATGGACCGTGCGGCTGAGTCCCTCGCGCGTGGCGCGGAAGCGTGCCCAGCGGCTGCCATCGCCGAGCGTGACGGTGATGGCCCAAGTGGTTTCAAAACCCGCCGCGCGGAGGCAATCGCGCGAAGGATGGAAACGGCGGGTGGCGCGCGTGACTTGGCGGAGGATGACCTGGCTACTGCCCCAGGTGTAGCTGGAGAGCGTGCCCGGAAAACTCGCCGCGAAGGCGGTTTCCTCGGGAGTGGAAGGCAAGGGATTCAGCGGCAGGGTAAGACCATTGAAAGTGTAGGCGGCGGGGTGTTTGACGGGTCCCGGCAGGGCCTGCTCGCGTGGAGTGGCGATCATGAGCAGCGGCGCGAGGAACGCGGCGAGAGCGAGCAGGCAAATCTCCAGCCGCCCCGCGG
>CAXTTX010000272.1:0-7621 GCA_964247045.1 uncultured Verrucomicrobiales bacterium
ACAAGCCAACGACCGCCAGGGTGAAAAGCTCGCTGCTGCGTGTCCGCGCCACCGCGTGCAGCAGCGGCGTGATGCCATAGCGGCCCAGCAAAATCGCGCCGCCCATGAAAAGAATCCCCTTCACGATTGCCAGCGTCACGCCTCCGGCGATGGAGCCTTCGGTTTTCCCATACAGGCTGGGCAGGATCAAAAGGAACAGGATCACCACGATGTCGTCGAAAAGCGCGATCGCCAGCGTGGTCCGTGCGCTGGGGTTGTTCGGCTGCCCCATGTCCTGGAAGGATTTCATCGAGACGGCGGTGGAACTCAGCGCCACGGAAACCGCCAGTACCACCACCTCCGCCATCGGGAATCCCATCGTCAACGCGATGATGGTCCCGCCGACCAGCGAGATGGTTCCCACCTGGATCGCGCCCCCCATCAGCGAGACCCGCCACAAGTGTTTCAACTCCGTGAGCGAGAACTCGATGCCCAGCGTGAACATCAGCAGGATCACACCGAGTTCCGCCAGGTGGCTGATCACCTTGTCCATTTCGGGACCGGAACTGCCAGTGAGGCCGAGCAGGCCGGTGTTAGCGATCAGGACGCCGCAAAGCAGATAACCTATCAGGAAATTTTGTTTCAGCCTGGCCAGCACGAGCGAAACCAACACCGCGAGCAGCAGCATCAGGCTCAGGACCAGGAACAGCGGCGAAACATCCACTGATCCCGCGGCAAGGATCATACTTTTCAACATCATCGTCCCCAGAATCCCGCCAAATGACCGGATCGCAAAGGATAAAAAGCTAACTGATTCTAACAGTATAACTCTCGCCGCCCGAATGGAGGAAAAATTCACCCGCTCCGCGCTTCACGAAACCGAGTGCGCGGCGCTCCCCACCCTCTGCCACCGGGGAAACGCTGGTGATCTCCCCGGACGGCTTTCCTTCCGAATCCAGCAGTTCCCCGGGCCGCACCGCAAGATCCGTGCCAATCACGAATTCCGCCAGCCGCCGGTTCACCTTCCCTGCCGATTTGATCCGGGAAATCACCTCCTGCCCGATATAGCATCCCTTGTTGTAAGAAATGTCCGTTTCATCCAAACCCGCTTCCGGGGGCAGCATCCCGGGCAAAATCTCCCGGCCCCAGGCGGGAATGCCCCTGGCGATCCGCAGGGTTTCCAACGCATCTCCTTCAAGAACCGGGATTTCCGGCGGAGCATCGGTTCCCACAGGAACCCACCAGTCGGTTCCAAATACCCCGACGCGCTGCGATTCCCTCGCGATCACGCCTTCCGGCGCGGCCAATTCTCCCGTGAAATGCCACAGGGCATACTTCCCCGTTAGATCCTCCGTCTCGACGTCATCCGCGATGAGATAGCGGGTCAACCTCGCCTCCAGTTCCTCCGCGGTCCCCGGCTCGCCCGTAATCCACAGGGTGCCGCCCTCTCCTTCCGCCACGGTTACACGGAATTGCAATTTCCCCTTCGCGTCGGTCACGCAGGCACGTAGCGCCGTTTTTCCTCCGGCAACCCGCCGCACGTCCTGCGTGAGTTGTCCGTTCAGGAAACGCGTCGCGTCCGGGCCACGGAAGGCCAGCAGGGCGGGTTCGCCCAAATCCACCCGTTGAATCCCGCTCACGCCTTTTCGAGATAGGGTTTCGCGACGACCGAGAAATCAAAATCCCCGAGTCCCTCGGCCGCGAGACGGTTCATCCGTTCGGAAACCGCTTGGATCGCCGGGGTTTCCAGCCCCACCGACTCCGCCACCTCCAGCATGTAACGGCTGTCCTTGGCCATGTTCGAAAGCGAGAAATGCGGGTCGTAATCCCCCGCCGCCATCGCTCCCATTTTCAGGGTGGCGAGCATGGAGGAGCAGGCATTCAGGGAAACCGCTTCGATCATCCTGGCAGGTTCGATCCCATGCCGGGCGGCAATCGCCATCGACTCGGCCATCGCCTGCACGGAGCAGGCGGAGATCAAATTCGTGGCCAGTTTCACCACGGTCGCGGCACCGACATCCCCACAGTAAAATTGGCCCCTGCCGGTGACGCCGAGGTAGCCCTCGACTTCCTTGGCCAAGCCCGTGTCGCCCCCGATGTAGTAAAGCAACTGCCCGTTCGCCGAGGCCACCTTGCTGCCGGTGAAGGGGCAATCCAGAAAACGGCAGCCCTTCGAGGTGCAGAGTTCCTCCAGCCACTTCGTGGTCTCCAGATCGAGGGTCGCGTGGTTCAGCACCACTTGCCCCCTTTGGAGGACCGTGCCGACCTTCTCCATCACCTCGCGGGTGACCGGTGAATCCTTGAGGTAGAGGGAAATGATCGCGGCCCCTTTGGCGGCCTCTTCCGGGCTGCCAGCTTCACCGGGCAGGCCTTTCGGCGTCCGGTTCCAGCAGGCCACTTGCCACCCTGCCTCTGCCAGTCGGCCACAGGCGCGGGAACCAATGATTCCCAGTCCGAGCACTGCCACCCGGCTTTCCGCTGAGATGCTCATTGTTGCCGTTGCAGGGCCAGTTCCACCAGCTTCGCCGATTGATTCCGGATTTCCGCCATCAGTTCCGGGGTCGGTTCCTTGCCATCTTCCAAGGTCATCTCCGTCCGCAGGCTGGCAAGGAGTTCGCGCATTTGCAGGTAGTTCGGCCGCTCGGAAATCTTCGGCTCCAGCCCGCCCACCGTTTCCGTGTAGTAGTCGGCGATGTCCTCGCGCATCACCGCGCGGGCACGCTCCGGGGAAAATTGCTTCGTCACCACGACGGTGGAAACTTCCAGGGCACGGATCCAGCCCCCGAGGGAAATCAAGTGCGCGAGGTCGGCATCGCGCAGGGCAACCAATTCCGCCTCAACGTCTTTCTGGGTAGAGGCGAGTTCCTTTTTCAGTTGAGGCACGTCTTTTGCCTTCGCATGGTCCAGCAGGCTTTGCGCATGGCGGTTCACCCGGTCCCCTACCCCCAGCGCCTTGCCGTAGCGGGTCAGGTCTTTCGCCAGTCCCTCGACCCGGTCGAGTGTTTCAGACTGAACGACGAGAAATCCATCCGCGATCAGGAACCCGAGTTCAATCGCCAGGTCCGCGCGGTCCTGGGACATGCGGGCCGGCATCTTCCGCTCCGCATCGCTGATATTCGGCCTGAGTATCTGCAAGGTGTCGAACAGCTTCGAGATCGACGGTGCCGTGAATTCATTCACCGCGAGTTCCTCCCGGACGTGCGGATCATCCACCTCCAGCAGGTCCTTGGGGATCTCCTTTTTCGGCGCGGAGTCTTCCTCCTGTGCGGCAAGGGGCAGCACAAGCGCGGCCAAGGCCGCCATCAAACTGGCACGGATCGGTTTCACGGCAAAAACCTGCCACCGTGACGCACACCGTGCAATCGGCAAATGGTGCATCTCCCCGCCGGGCAGGCTTGCGTTTCCCGCAGCTTTTCCCATTCTCACCCGAGCATGCCTTTGCTCGACATACGAAACCTCACCACCCGGTTTCACACCCGCAACGGAGTGGTCCACGCGGTGGAAGATGTCTCCTTCACGGTGGACCCCGGCCAGACCCTCGGCATCGTCGGCGAATCCGGCTCCGGAAAGTCCGTCACCTGCTACTCGCTATTGGGTCTCATTCCCCAGCCTCCCGGCCGGATCCACCGTGGCGAGGCGCTTTTCGACGGCATGGACCTGCTCAAGCTGCCGGAGAAAAAGCTCCGCAAAATCCGCGGCAAACGGATCTCGATGATCTTCCAGGATCCGATGACCTCGCTGAACCCCTTCATGCGGGTCAGCGCCCAGATCACCGAACCGCTGGCCCTCCACGAGAATTGCCATGGCAAGGCCGCCCTCGACCGCGCGATCCAGGCCCTCTCGGAAGTGGGCATTCCCGAGCCGGAGAAGCGAATCCATTCCTATCCCCACGAGTTTTCCGGCGGGATGCGCCAGCGCGTGATGATCGCCATGGCTCTGATCACCCGGCCGGAAGTGCTCATCTGCGACGAGCCCACCACCGCCTTGGATGTCACCGTCCAGAAGCAGGTGCTGGACCTCATCCGCGAGCGCCAGCGCGATCTGGGCACCGCCGTCATCTTCATCACCCACGATCTCGCCGTGGTTTCCGAGATGTGCGACAAGATCGCCGTCATGTATGCCGGGCGGATCGTGGAAACCGCGGATAAAGCCGAGCTATTCCGCCATCCCCTGCACGCCTACACGCGCTCCCTGCTGAAATCTATCCCGGCCACCCATCCCAAGGGGGAACCGCTTTACACCATCCCCGGCCTGCCGCCGGACCTTTCCAATCCACCCGCCGGCTGTTCCTTCCAGCCACGCAACCGACTCGGCAACGCGGCCCTCTGCCTCACCGACAAATCGCCGCCCCTCGAGGAAGTCCAGCCCGGCCATTTCGCCCAGAATTGCCCCGGTTGCTTGGCTATTTCGTAAGAATTCGATTTCGTGAAATCCGCGGAATTCACACTCCTGTTCTTCGCTTTGATCTGCTCCTCGGGTCGGGCATCGGACAAACAATACCCCCTGCATTGGGAAAAGAAGTCTCCTGACGGAGACTTTCGAGCGAAGGTCTTCCAACAAGAGGAAGTGATGTCTCCCGTCCTCGCCATCGAAGGTCCCGGCGGAAACCTGATTTTCGCTCCTGCTCATGATGCCCCTCTTCGCTACCGGGTGGAAACCGCGCGATGGAGCCCTGATTCGGCGCTATTCGCCATCGCCAGCGACAATACTTTTACAGGCGAGACTTGGATCTTCGCACGAAATGGATCCGTATTTATCCCAGTTCCGGCTCCTACACTACCTTATGACCTCGACAATGCCAAGGTGTGGCCTGTCCGTTGGATTTCCGGCAGACGCCTGATCCTTCAATTTTCAGGACCCCATGCCGGGAAATACCTGCCAAGTTTCTACAACGGCCGGTTCACCATCCGGGTTCCCCGCGAAAATCCCCGATGCGAACCGATGTATTCTCACATCGTATGGACCGTGTTTGAGTCGGAGGAATAGGTAACGTCGCTCAATGCCCATCCCCGCGGGCCAGCATTTCCACCTCTTCCTCGTGGGAGTGGATCTGCAATGAAACCTGGACCCCCTCCTTGTCGGCCGCTGCCTTCAGGACGCTCCGGATTGCCGAAGCGGTGAACCCATTGCGACCGATCAACAGGGCCACGTCTCCTTTCGCCAGGATAAGCTTGAACCGCAGGCGTTTCGGCCCCAGTTCGGCCATTTTGAGCTGGGCCTTGGACGGGTCCTCGATCAGGTTCACGGCCACGTATTGGAGAAAATTCTTCAACCGGTCTGTCACTGCCTGCATAACACGGATAGATTGATCGCAATTCGGGCGAATCGCAAGCTCCCGTTCGATATACCGGCAACCACAGCTTGCTTTGAACCATTCATTTGAGTAAAGTCCCCACAAATGAGTATTGCCGAACTGCGCCTGCTTTCCCCTGTGGAAAAGCTCAGGATTATTGAGACCCTGTGGGGAGATTTGGCGACAGCGGACGAAGACATCCAAGCTCCCGGGTGGCAAGAACCTGAACTTCGCAGGACAGAAGCCGATTTTGCAGCGGGTCGGGAAGAGGCAATCGAGAGGCAAACCGCGAAAGCGCAACTCCGCGCGCGATTTGAATGAGCCGCGGGATTCGGGCTGATCCCTGAAATTGCCCGCCCGGCGCTCTGCACACTTGCCAGCCGGAAAGCGCCCCTCCATTTTCCCGCCCATGTCACGCAGTCATCGTATCACGATTCTCGCCGGAGACGGCATCGGTCCGGAAGTCATGGTGGAAGCCATCCGCGTTCTTGAAGCGGCGGAAGCCAAGTTCGGCTTCACGGTTTCACGCACCGAACATCTCGTCGGCGGTGCCGCGATCGATGCGACAGGCCACCCGCTGCCCCCGGAAACCGTCGCTGCCAGCGAGGCCGCGGAAGCGATTCTCTTCGGCTCGGTCGGCGGTCCCAAGTGGGAAACCCTGCCGCCGGACATCCAGCCGGAGCGCGGTGCCCTGCTGCCCCTCCGCAAGCACTTCGGCCTGTTTGCCAATCTCCGTCCCGGCGTCTGCCTTCCCGCGCTGACCCACGCTTCCCCGGTGAAGCAGGAACTCATCGCCGATGGCTTCGATGTCCTCTGCGTCCGCGAGCTCACGGGCGGTGTCTACTTCGGCACGCCCAAGGGCCGCGAGGACCGCAATGGCGAACCGGTCGCCTTCGACACCATGGTCTATCAGAAGAGCGAGATCGAGCGCATCGCCCGCGTCGCCTTCACGGCCGCCATGGGCCGGAAAAAGCAACTCCTCTCCGTGGACAAGGCCAACGTCCTCGCCTCCTCCGTCCTCTGGCGTGAAACCGTCGTGGAAATCGCGAAGGAGTTCCCGGAAGTCGAGCTTTCCCACATGTATGTGGACAACGCCGCGATGCAGCTCATCAAACGGCCCGGCTCATTCGACGTCCTAGTCACCGAGAACCTCTTCGGCGATATCCTGTCGGACGAGATGGCCATGATCTCCGGCTCGCTCGGCATGCTGCCTTCCGCCTCGCTCGGCAAGAAGCGTGATGACGGTCTCTACTTCGGCCTTTACGAACCTTCCGGCGGTTCCGCCCCTGACATCGCCGGACAAGGCATCGCCAATCCCATCGCCCAGATCCTCTCGCTGGCCATGCTGCTTCGCTTCTCGCTCGGCGAGACCGAAGCCGCGGATGCCATCGAGGCCGCGGTCGCGAAAACCATCGCCGATGGCTATCGCACCGGCGACATCGCCACGGGACGCGATGGCGAAACCAAGGTCGGCACCAGCGGCATGGGCGACGCGGTCCTCGCCCGCTTCTGAACCCAGCTCAACGGTTGACGATGATTCCCCGGAGTTGGCTCCAGATGTAAACCACCTCCCCGGAGCGCTCCTGGCGTTTCGCCCACGTGAACCATCCCAACGATTCGTTCCAGTAGAAATCGTAGAATTCCATCTCCCGCCGCTCTCCGGTTCCGTTTCCCGTTCTCAGGGGCAGGATGGTTGCCACCCTTCGCACGTTCTTCGCCTCGAAAATGCTGTCCGTCCGCACGCTGCCATCGAGAATGAATGCCACCTCGATGGTAGCCACCGGCAAATTCGCCCGCAGGGCGACGATCCGGGCCGCCTCCTTCGGGTCCAGCTCGCGCGTTGGTTCAGCCGCTATTCCGGGAGTCATCATCAGGACAACCACCCCCATCGTCGCCAAAAGCTTCCTGGTCATCCCGTTTGAACGGGAAAAACCGCTTCCGCATTCAAATTCCCCTGCTACAAAAAAAATGTCTCCCCCCGACCGTGACGGAATCGGACACGGTTTGCGATTGACCGCGGCCCCGGATGACGATTGGACGCGCATGCGATTCCAGCTTACGGGTCAACCCACTCCTGAATGAAAATACTCATCCTGTCGCGCAATCCCGCACTCTACAGCACCGATGCCTTGGTACAGGCGGCCTCACGGCGCGGCCACGAGGTGAAAGTGGTGGATTATCTCCGCTGCTACATGAACATCACCTCCCGGAAACCCCGCATCTATGTGGACGGGGAAGAGCTCGTCGCGGATGCGATCATCCCGAGGATCGCCGCCCGGCACACTTTTTACGGCAATGCCGTGGTGCGCCAGTTCGAGATGATGAACGTTTTCACCCTGAATGATTCGC
>CAXTTX010000273.1:0-7601 GCA_964247045.1 uncultured Verrucomicrobiales bacterium
CGAGATCCGGCCTGCGCCAGCGGCCCGGCTGTTTCACGTTCCAGGTCATTTCGGAGGCGACTATGGGGCCGAACTTGCCGCTTTTCAGATAATCATGCGCTGCGATGTAGGTTCCACCGGAACGACGCTGCGAACCGATCTGCAGGATACGGTCCGAGGATCTAACGGCCTTCAACGCCGCGCGGGCGTCCTGCATGGTTTCCGCGAAGGGCTTCTCACAGTAGACGTCGCAACCCGCGGCAATCGCTTCGATGGCATGGGTGGCGTGTTGAAAATCCGCGGTGGAAATGATCACGGCGTCCGGCTTGGCCTTCTCGTAGAGTTCCTCGTTGTTGCGATAGGTTTCGACTTCCTTCCCAAAGTTCTTCGCGAAGTAAGCCTTGGAGTCCTCGCGGCGGCGGCTCCAGAGGTCGGAAACACCAACGATTTCGCAGTTGAAACCATCGGCCACGGCCTTGTAGGCGGGCAGCAGGGTGGACGTCAGGCGGTCGGAGAAGCCGACGATGCCAATCCGGATGCGGTCGTTCGCGCCGACCGTGCGGCTTTGGGCGGAAGCGGTCTGGAAACTGCGGGCGGCGAGGACGCCAAGGGCACCGAGCGAGCCGGTGCGGATGATTTCACGGCGATTCATAGGGTTTGGTTCAGGTGGATTTTGAGAATGGCACAGCGGACCGGCGAGGATGAAACGTCGGTTGGACGTGCCATTTTTCAGCCGTTCACTCCGATTCAGGCAGGATTCCGTGGTTCGGCGAGATGAAAAGCCGACCGATGACCTCGGTCCCCGCCGTGGCGAAGGTGGCGACCAGTTCGAACTCCTCCAATTGTCCGCTGATTGGCACCGGTTGTTCGGCGAAACTGAAGCGCGCGGTGGTCGCCAGCGCGTTGTGCGGGAACTTCCGCCCGTACATCGGCGACTTCATGCCGAGCCGGGCGGAGTATTCACCCGCCGCGTTCCGAAAGACGAGGGATTCAAGCCTGCCGCTGGATTCCAAGGGTAAAATGATACCGGTCAGCGGGAGGCGGGAAATGTTCTTCAGCTCGTGGTTTTTCACCTCGAAGTTGCTGGCTTCGATCAGGAGCTTGGCGGAATCGAACAGGACAAGGCTGCTTTTCGCGGTCAGAGAGGCGACGGATTTCTGGCTGAAGCTATGTTCCTCCGCGATCACCCCGCGCCAGAGCGCTTCTTCCGCGGTGTGGCCCAGGAAGGTGAAAAGCTCGCGGATCTTCGCGAAGTCCAGCAGGTCCTCGTACGTGATGTGGTGAGAGATTGCCGGGTATTTCCGGGTGTAAGCGGCGAATCTGCCATCCACGATGGACAGGTAATTCGCCATCAGGACGGGGTCGGTGACCTTGTAGAACCCGCTCCGCATGACGGCGGCGTGTTCGCGGGTGAGGAAGACGAAACGGGTATCCTGGAAACGGCTTCTCAGGAAATCCAGGTAGTTCTCCAGATCCGGCATGTCGTAGCGGATTTCCTTGAAGCCACGGATGATGACGCCCTCGCGGGGGGGCAGGAAATTGTCGATGATGCCGAGGATTTCCTCCCGCATCCGGCCGAAGGGAAAGGTGGAGACGCCGTAGAACGGGGTGGCCGGGGTATCCTCCGCGGAAGGCACCTCGTGGCGTTCGTAGGCGTCCAAAGCCTTGAGCGAGACGTATAAATCGTGAACGAAGCCCTCGTTTTCGCCGGCGATGTCGATTCCCGGGTGGGCATTGAGGATGCCGAGGAGGAGGGTGGAGCCGGTGCGGCCGTAGGTGACAATGAAGAGGTGATCGCTCATTTTCCCGGGTGAAGGGTCGTCCGGACACGACCCGTCGATAGGGCCGGTTTTGGCCGTGAGTGTCAAAGAATTCAGGGTCTCCGGGGCCAGATTCCGGGGTTTTGGCCAAAAAGGGTGTGAAAAAGCGACTTTGGGCTTGCAACCTCTTGCTCATCCCTTAACACCTGCGCCCCGAATTATGGCTAAGAAAAGTTGGATCGCACGCAACGATCGTAAAAAACAAACCGTCGCTAAATACGCCCCTATCCGCGCCAAGCTGAAGGCGGAAAAGGACTACGTCGGTCTCTCCATGCTGCCGCGTGACGCCAGCCCGACCCGCTTGGTCAACCGCTGTGAAATCACGGGCCGTCGCCGGGCTTTCCTGCGCCGCTTCCGTCTTTCCCGGATCACCTTCCGCGAGCTTGCCTCCGCCGGAATGCTCCCCGGCGTGACGAAGTCGAGCTGGTAAGTGGCCCGAACCGGTCTATTTTGACAGGGGACGGAAACCGCCCGTTCCCGTGTCCTGCCAATGCCAATCTACGAATACGTTTCTGAAGCACCGGATGACCCCGAGCATTCGTGCCGCGTCTGTGCCCGTGGATTCGAGCTCAGACGCCCCATAGACCGGGAACCACTGGTAAAGTGCCCGCTCTGCAAGAACCCTGTTAAAAAGCTGATCTCGCGTATCAACACGCCGACGATCACCAAGCCGCTCTCGGTGAGCGACGCGAAGAAGGCCGGTTTCACGATTCTGGAACGGCGCGACCAAGGCGTTTACGAAAAACTCTGACGCGCCGTGACCGCCCCCTTGCCTTTCTTCCTTGCCGCGGCTCACGAAATCCCGAGGGACTTTCCCTCCGGTGGCGTGGCCGTCCTCTATATCCTCGGCATCGTTTTCTTCCTACTTCTCAACGCGTTTTTCGTCGCGTCCGAGTTCGCGATCGTGAAAGTGCGGCCCAGCCAGATCGAGTCGATCGGCAAGGAAACCGGGCGCAACGTCAAGACGGCCCTCCACATCACCAGCCATCTGGATGGCTACCTTTCGGCGAACCAACTCGGTATCACGATTTCCTCGCTTGCCCTGGGCTTTCTGGGGGAGCCCTTCGTCACCGCGTTGGTGGCGCCACTGATGTTCCGGGTGCACATGCCGGAGGGGGCGGTGTATTGGTGCTCGCTGGTGCTCGCGATCGCGTCGTTCACCTTCCTGCACGTGGTGGTGGGCGAGCTGATGCCGAAGTCCCTGGCGATCCGGAAAGCGGTGGGCACGACCCTGCTGCTGGCGAGCCCGCTGCATATCTTTTACAAGACCTTCAAATACCCCATCCAGTTCTTCAACAACACGGCGAATTTGCTCCTGAGGGTCATCTTCCGTATTGAACCGATCAGCGAGGGCGAGCACACGCACTCCGCGGAGGAACTCGCGCTGCTGGTGACCCAGAGCCAAAAGTCGCAAGAGGTGACGGAAACCGAGCGCGGGATACTGATCAACGCGCTGGGCCTGAACGAGCTTTGGGTGCGTGATGTGATGACGCCTCGCAACAAGGTGGTGGCGCTCGACGCGGACCAACCTTTCGAAAAGGCGATGGAAGTCGCGATGCGGAGCAAGCACACCCGCTTCCCGCTGGTGAAGGGCCACATCGACAACGCCATCGGCCTGATCCACATCAAGGACCTCTTCAAGCTCATCAGGGCGCCGGACCCGGACCTGATGCGCATCAAGCGCGAGTTGCGGATCGTGCCGGACACGATGCCGCTGGATTCGCTGTTGCAGTTTTTCCTGAAAGAGCACGCGCACCTGGCGATGGCCGTGGATGAATTCGGCACGCCGGTGGGACTTGTTTTCCTGGATAACGTGATGGAGGAGCTGGTCGGTGATATCCAGGACGAGTTCGACAACGAGCGGTCCTCGTTCACCCGCGTCAATGACGATGAGTTTGTGATCGAGGGAACGATGACCTTGAACGACCTCGCCGGCCACGTGCCGGAGTTGTTCGTGGAGAGCGGGGAAGTCACGACCGTTGGCGGTTACATCACCCAGCAACTGGAGCGCTTCCCGGAAGTGGGGGAGACGCTGGAGCTTCTCGGATACGAAGCGCGAGTCACGAGCACCGACGGGCGGCGTGTGGGCCAGGTCCATTTCCGGAAGCTGGTGGATGAAGAGGAAGAAGGGGAAGAGGCGGAACTCTGAGAGGGAGGAGGGCCGCTACTTCCTGGCTGGCTCAGGCACCGCGCATGAGGGAGATCTCCGCGAGTGAAATCAGGGCCTTGTAGAGGTCTTCGCGGGGAGCGGTTTTCAGGTCGGCGACGGTGACGGCGCGGTCGAGGGTGAACTTGCCGGAGCGGGTGCGGCGCAGGGCGCTGAGGTGGCCACCGCAGCCGAGATTTTCACCGATGTCGTTGGCATAGGTGCGGACGTAGAAGCCCTTCGAGCAATTGACAATGAAATCGACTTCGGGCAGCTCGATACGGGTCACCTCATAACCCGTGATGTGGACTTTCCGTGGCTCGCGGACGATCTCCACGCCCTTGCGGGCCAGCTTGTAGAGGGGGACGCCGTCCTTCTTGATGGCGGAGACCATGGGCGGGATCTGTTCAAAATCGCCCATGAAGCCGTCGAAGGCGGCGTGGACCAGCTCCTTGGAAAGCTCCGGCACGGGTTTGCTCACCAGCACGTCGCCCTGGCGGTCCTGGGTGCTGGTGGTGGAGCCGAGCGTGAGGGTGCCGACGTATTGCTTGTCCTCGCTCATCAGGAGATCCTGGATTTTGGTGGCACGGCCGATGACAAGCATCAGCAGGCCGGTGGCCATGGGGTCGAGCGTGCCGCAGTGGCCGATCTTCTTTGTGTTCAGGGCACGTCTTGCGATGGCCACGACGTCGTGTGACGTCATGTCCTCCGCCTTGTCCACCAGCAGCACGCCGCTGGGGCCGTCCAAATCCGCGGGATAGGGTCTCATGTATGGTCTTTGAAAATTACAGTCCGGCCGCTTCGATGCGGCGGCGGATCGCGGCGAGGACGAGTTGCTTCGCGTCCTCCAGGGGGCCTTTCATGCGGATGCCGGCGGCCAGCGCGTGGCCACCGCCGCCGAACTCCAAGGCGATCTGGCAGACGTCGATGCGGCGGTCCTTGGAACGCATGGAAACGCGGATCTTGCCGTCCTCGAGTTCCTCGAAGAACACGGCGAGAAGGACACCGCGGATCGCGCGGATGATGTCGATGAGGCCCTCGCTGTCTTCCGGCAGGAGCGCGAGATCGAGGCGGGTCTTGTCGCGGAGTTCCCAGTTCGCCACGAGGCCGTCCGGAGACAGTTCCAAGGTGTTGAGGAGGGCGCGCATGAGTTCCACGCGGCGGTAGGGATGGTTGTCGTAGATCTGGGAATTGATCGTGCCGACATCGAGGCCGCGGTTGATGAGGTCGGCTCCCAACTCGTAGGTCTTCGCGGTGGTGGAAGGATATTGGAAGGAGCCGGTATCGGTGGAGACGGCGACGTAGATCGCGTCGCGGGTTTCCGCGGGAAGCGGCAGGCCGAGCGCGGTGATGAGCTGATAGAGAATCTGGCCGGTGGCGGGACTGGTCGAGTCGATGAAATTCAGATCCCCATACCGGGGGTTGGAAAGATGGTGGTCGATGTTGAGCCAGATCTTCGCCTTGGACGCGGCGTTGAGGGCGTTCTCACCCATGCGCGGCTTCGCGGCGGTGTCGAGGGCGATGGCGACCTCGATGTCCAAGGGCTCGGCGGGCGGCAGTTCGATCCTTTCCGAACCGGCCATGAAGGCGAGGTTGTCCGGCAGGCCATCCTCATTGATGAGGCGGACGGTCTTGCCGGCGGCTTCAAGGGCGAAGCCGAGCGCGAGCTGGGAACCGATGGCATCCCCGTCCGGCCGGACGTGGCTGATGAGGACGAAAGACTGGTGTTCGCTCAGAACCTTGCCGATTTCCTCGAGGGTGGCGTTTTCAGGGGTGGTCATGGCTTCGCTCATGGGGTGGGACCGCGGCGCGGGGGCGGGATTCTTCCCGCGGGAGGGTCCGGCGCAAGGATAAACCGGGTTGAAGGGGGATGGATGTGAATGGATGGGGATGGCATGGGATTGGGCGTGATTTGGAAGGGGAAAAGTTGTCGGATTTTGTCATTTCCGTGTCGAAAGCGTACGAAAGCCGTACAAAAGCGTCATCATGCAGCAGCCCCGGGGAAGAAGAGCCAATTTGATTTCATTGAGAAATCAATGTTGAGGGGAGCGAGCTCCGGGGAAATGACAACAAATGCCAACTGTTTTGGAAAAAAACGAGGTTGGAGGGGTGGAGATGAGGGGAAATGAGGGGCGGGCGGCGGGTGGGTGCGTGGTTCATTGGCGCTATCATAGCTTACGGGGAGGGGGCTCTCAACCGATGGCTTGTCTGCCAATACTGATTTCCGGAATGGACTTAATCTCATGCGGTTCGCGAGGGATTGCTTGAGATTTCCACCCGGATTTGATGGAATCCATGTGTTGGCGGCGATCCTTACAGTACGGCCTGCGTCGGGAAGTGCCCATGAGATTGCGGTGGGCAACACGGCGATGATCGGGCGGTCCGCAGGCAATGAGGTGTTTCTGTCGGAACCGAAGACGGTTTCACGACAACACGCGGTGATCCGTCATCTGGGCGGGCGTGACTACCAGATCATGGATCTGGGGAGCCGGAACGGGACGTTCGTGGATGGAAGCCAAGTGGTGCTGCCGGTGAGGCTGAGGGAGAACGCGAGGATCGTGATCGAGGGCAACGAGATGATTTTCCGGAGCTTGCCCACGACGCAATACGCCACGGCGGCGGACGTGACGGTGATGCATGCGACGTCGGTCTCCCAAGGGGAGGTGAAGGAGCGGGACGTGGCGATCCTGGTTTGCGATATCCGGGGGTTCAGCAGCTATTCCGAGACGATGGCACCGGCGGCGATGGCGAAGGTTTTGGGAAGCTGGTGCCGGGAGGCGGCGAACGTGGTGCAGGAAACGGGCGGGGTGATCGACAAGTTCATCGGAGACGCGGTGCTGGCGTATTGGAGGGATGAGCCGGGCGATCCGGAGAGCTGTGAGCGGGCGCTGGCGGCGGCGGACAAGCTGTTGGAGCGGGCTGCTGAAAGGAGCTGGCCGGAGGGGGAACCGGCTTTCCGCGTGGGCATCGCGCTGCACCATGGGAGCGTGAGCCAGGAGAACATCGGCGTGGTGGCGCAGCGGGATGCGACGATCATCGGTGATGCGGTGAACGTGGCATTCCGGTTGGAAGGGGTGATGAAGAGCCTGGGAATGCGGGTGGTGCTGTCGGAGCCTTTTCGGCGGAGGATTGAAGATGGTGAGGGGTTTGAGGACCATGGGGAGCACGGAAGTGAAGAAGGTTGGAATTTCCGGGGGTCTTCATCTTCCGATGCATCCTGGAGTGGCTAGCGAAATGGAGTTGCGGAATCGGGAGTATTCTGTTAGCAGGCTGAAGTGAGAGCGGGAGGAGATTCATCCTCAAGGCCCGTGCAAATGATGGAAAAATGGCAGGGCGTGTCCCTGTCGGCTTAGCATGACTTGCCAAGATGAACACGCTCGAGGCCATTTTACTGCGCGCCCGGGAACTCGATGTGCCCGAGGAACGTGCGGCGTATCTCGACGAGGCCTGTGCGGGTGACGTGGCGATGCGTGAGAGGGTCGAGGCGATGCTGGTGGAAGGAGCCGGAGGAGGCGGGGCGGATGGTTCCTTTGATGAAGAGGAGACGAAGGAGGCGCCTCCGCCGCCGCTGGTGGCTTCGGGATCGTTGATGCCGGAACAGATCGGGATCTACCGGATCCTGGAGCGACTGGGGTACGGGGGGATGGGGGGATGGG
>CAXTTX010000274.1:0-1491 GCA_964247045.1 uncultured Verrucomicrobiales bacterium
CTTTATCGCGATGTTCCAGTCGATCCTGCAGCTGATGGGCAACCGCAACTGATCCGCCATTATTTTACGAAAAGCCCCGCGCCTGCGGGGCTTTTTTTATGATCCATTCCGGCGTAGGGTCGCCGCATCGTCTATTCTAAAAGGAGATATCCATGTTTAACGAATTCAAACAATTCATCGCCCGCGGCAATGTCATTGATATGGCGGTCGGTATCGTCATGGGCGCGGCCTTCACCAAGCTCTCCACGGCCTTCATCGAGGACCTGGTGATGCCCTGGGTCGGCAAGCTTGCCGGCAACATGAACTTCACCGACCTGTTCCTGCCGCTTTACCTGGAGGCCAAGGACAAGGTCGGCAATACGGTCCCCATGGAGTCGATCAAAACCCTGGCCCAAGCCAAGGAACACGGTGCGGTCGTCGCTTATGGTGACTTCATCACCATCGCTATCAACTTCTTCATTCTCGCCTTCGTCATGTTCCTGGTCGTGAAGGCCGTCAACAAGGCGCGGAAGCTCACCGAGCGGCAAGATGCCGCCGCCGCTGCTGCCGCCCCGCCCGAACCCACTGCCGAAGAGAAGCTCCTCACCGAGATCCGCGATCTTCTCAAGCAGAAGCCCTGATATTCCGGAGCTCGGAAGTTTCAGAAGCTATATTAAAGGGCAGGGACCCCTCTCCTCGCGGTCCGGTTGTGACAGCTTCCAACACCGGGTTCGGCCAAGGTTCGCGAAGGGAACTGCAAGAACTCTCCATGGGCTGGGTCTCGGGTGGTGCTCACGCGGATGACGCCAATTTTCAGACCGTCTCTCTCGCGCAACCGGCCCCGCCGACAGCGCGTTTTCTGTTATAACGGCACGCCTTCAAAAAGGGCTGAAACCCGCCTCCCAAAGGGGATGATGACTCCCATTCATAACAGAAGAATCCCCTCCAAGGCCGTTTTTCCTCTAGTCATCAGCGATTGGTATGCATAGGCTTGTGGCGGAGAATAAAACAGAGGATGTGTGAGTTGGCACGCTGTTTGCTCTGAATTCATCACCAATCCGCCGAACTATGAAAAAAATCGAAGCGATTATAAAACCATTCAAGCTTGAAGAAGTCAAGGAGGCGCTCGCCGAGGTCGGTGTGCAAGGCATGACGGTCACCGAAGTCAAGGGCTTCGGTCGCCAAAAGGGCCATACCGAAATCTATCGGGGCTCCGAATACACGGTGGATTTCCTTCCCAAGGTGAAGATCGAGATCGTCGTGGACGACGCTCAAGCGGACGGCGTCGCCGCTGCCATCGTGAAAAGCGCGAACACCGGCAAGATTGGTGACGGCAAGGTTTTCATCTCCACCATCGAGGAAGCCATCCGCATCCGTACCGGTGAAACCGGCTCCTCCGCGGTCGCGGTGAACTGAAGCGGACCTCAGGATCTTAACGATCTACATTTTCCAAATTCCAACGCCCGTGGCTTCCACCGAAGCCACGGGTTTTTCATTTTCATCATTCCCGTT
>CAXTTX010000274.1:1501-3800 GCA_964247045.1 uncultured Verrucomicrobiales bacterium
TTCGTTGCCATCCTCCCGCCACCCGCGGAGCCTCGCGCATGGGAAATTTGAAAACACCCGTGGGTCGCGTCCGTGCCGTTGGCATGTTAGAGGGAATCTCCTTCCTTCTCCTGATGGGAATCGCCATGCCACTCAAATACCTCGCCGGCATGCCGCAGGCCGTCAAGATGGTCGGCTGGGCCCACGGCCTCCTCTTCATCCTCTACGTCCTCACCATCTTCCAGGCCTGGGCCGGCGGACAACTCTCCTTCAAAAAATCCCTCATGGCCTTCGTCGCCTCCCTCCTCCCCTTCGGTCCCTTCCTGATCGACAAGAAACTCGCCACCGAGGACTCCGGCCAATCCAGCGAATCCAGCGCCGACGCCTCCTGACCCCTTCCAAGCAGGGACCGTCTTCAATGCTGTAACCGTCTTCAAGGCTGTGACCGATCTCCGAGCGGCCAGACTTTTGCCCCGGAGGGGCAGCCCGAAGGTAGCCGGTGGCGTGAGCCACCGGACCCGGGCTCGCAGAATACTGAGCCCCGGAGGGGCGGCAGAACCGCCGCCCGAGCATTCCTGCCTCCGCCGTCTTGTTGCCTACAATACTCTACCGTCCTCAATCCCTCCGCATCACCAACTGCAACACGTACCAAAACAACAACGCCACACTCGCGAACAACGACAATGACGCCGCCACATGCTGCCCCGGCTGATACCGGTGCACCAGGTTACTCGTGTTATAGAGGATGCAACCGGACGCGAACACCACCATCGCCCCGCAGAACCAAACCCCGAGCGTGATTGGGAAAAAGAACGACGCCGCGATAACCCCCAGCGCCACAAACCCGCCGATCTTCAAAATCCCGCCCAGAAAGCTGAAATCCTTCTTCGTCGTCAGCGCCACCGCCGAGATTCCCAGCACCATCGCGAACGTGATCATCCCGGCTTGGACCAGCAGCGACAAATCCCCGGTCATCGCGATCGCCAGCGTGATCAGCGGCAGGAATATTACCGCTTCCGCCACCGTGTAGAGCGCCAGCCCCGCATATTGCTTTCCAATCGAGCTGCCGTTGTTCGCCCAGCTCTCCGCGATCCAAGAGACGAACATGAACGCTCCCAGCACCGCCAGCCACGAATACCGGCTCGTCCCGAGCAGATTCAGGGCAACCCCTCCGAACCCCAGGCTCAGGAAAACCGCCTCCAGCACCGTGAACAGCCCGATGGCTCCCGCCAGATGCCCGTAGGTCTTGCGGATGAACTGCGCGCGCTCGGCCTCCGGTGATTCCGAAATCGTGCCGACAGTATAAGGATTGATGTAAGAACTCATGATTTTTCCGGGATGTTGGCCGCAATCTGCCTTTTCCCTAGCAGCTTCACAATCCCTAAAATCGCCCTCCCTCGGCCTTGTCCCTGTCAACTTCCGATGCCCTCTCCATCCCCTTGGTCCTGTGACCGATGCACCTTTTCATATTGGCAGACGCGCCGTCAGTTGAGACGCGACCCCGGATCTGTTAAAATCGGGCCATGCCACAATCCACGAGCCTTCCCAAGCCCTTCACCGCCTCTTCACACCCCCCTTGTCAGGAAACAAATCTCAAAAAACATGGCAAATGTTGTCATTTGCCCCTCGTCGCCGCCCGCCACTTATAACAAAGAATTGAAAATAAGATCCTTGCATAGATCCCCCCAACTGCCTCCCGGATCGCCGTCTCTGCAAAAATCGACAAAAAACGACAAAATCACTGCTCGAACGTGCTCCTACAGACAAAAATCTGCAAATTTCTCCCGCTTTTTGTCTCCAAATTGCACCGAACCCGCGCAAGAAAAGCGACCCTCTCCTCCCATCCTCCCTCCAAAACCCACTCCCATACGCTCCTCCCCAACCAAAAACCGGAATATCCGCCTTGTTTCGCCAGCTTGATTTTGAACAACTTCCCGCCTCCCCACTTGTGAAGCAATCCTCCAGACTTTTTGGCACCGACGGCATCCGCGGGCGGGTGAATGAATTCCCCATCACCGCGGAGGTCGCCCTGCGCATGGGCAAGGCCGTCGCGAACGTCCTCCGCTCCTCCGGCCACAGCCGCAACCGCGTCCTCATCGGCAAGGACACCCGCATTTCCGGCTACATGCTCGAGACCGCCATCACCAGCGGCCTCGTTTCCATGGGCATGGACGTCTACCTCGTCGGCCCGCTGCCGACCCCCGCCGTCGCCCACCTCACGAAATCGATGGGCGCCGCCGCCGGCATCATGATCACCGCCTCCCACAATCCCTACCAGGACAACGGGATGAAAATCTTCGGCCCGGACGGCTACAAGCTC
>CAXTTX010000274.1:3810-6999 GCA_964247045.1 uncultured Verrucomicrobiales bacterium
GAACTGGAACTCCTCATCGAGCGCCACATCATGGGCGACGAGCCGGAGCCGCCGCCGCTGCCACCCGAGCGCATCGGCAAGGCCCACCGCATCGATGATGCCCGCGGCCGCTACATCGAGTTCGCGAAAAACGCCGCCGACAATATCCCGCTCCACGGCATGAAGATCGTCGTGGATTGCGGCCACGGTGCCGCCTACTTCATCGCCCCGCTCATCTTCAAGGAACTCGGTGCCACCGTCATCACCACCTGCAACCAGCCGGACGGCATCAACATCAATGACGGCTGCGGCGCCCTCCATCCGGAATCCGCCGGTGCCCTCGTCCGCCAGCACAATGCCGATCTCGGCATCTCCTTCGATGGCGACGCCGACCGCGTCATCTTCACCGATGGCAATGGCCGCGTCGTCAGCGGCGACCGCATCCTCGGCCTCTGCGCCATCGGCCTGAAAGAGCAGGGGAAACTCAAGAAGGACACCCTCGTCGCCACCGTCATGAGCAACCTCGGCCTCATCGAGGCCATGAAGCAGCACGGCATCAAGGTGGAAACCACCGCGGTGGGCGACCGCAACGTCATCGAGTGCATGCGCAAGAACGGCTACTCCTTCGGCGGCGAAAACTCCGGCCACCTCATCTTCGGCGACCACGTCACCACCGGCGATGGCATCCTCAGCGCGCTCCAGGTGCTCCGCATGATGATCGCCCGCAAGGCGACCCTCACCCAGCTTGCCGCCGTCATGCACGAGTATCCCACCGAACTCGCCAACATGCCGGTGAAATCCAAGCCACCCCTCGACAGCCTGCCCAAGCTCCAGAAGCTCATGAAGGAAGCCACCGCCGAGTTCGGCGACAGCGGCCGCCACCTCATCCGTTACTCCGGCACCGAGAACAAGATCCGCGTTCTCGTCGAGCATCGCGACGCCGACGAGGTCCGCAACTGGGTCGGCAAATTCTCATCCGCCATCCACGAGGAAATCGGCTGATTCCCCGCCATGTCCTCCGATCTTCCCGACCTCCATCCGCTTTCCCTCACCCGGGACATCGCGGAGTTTCCCATCGGCAACATCCCTTTGTCGGAGCACCACCGCCGCGTCGTTGGCAACAACCCGGTCACCGTCCATGCCTACGCATGGATCGACCCCGCGGACTTGGACAATCTCCTTCGCAGCGATGCATCCACCCTCGTCGATGCCTCTGGAACTGCCCTCGCCTGGAAAGGCACCAGCGCGGACCCGAACACCTCCATCCCCGCCGGGGTTTCCTTCCTCATCCGCTACCCTTGGGACCTCCTCAAGGCAAACGAGTGCTATTTTGCCGAGTTCACCGACAGCGACAGCATCCATGGCGATGTCCACCCGCTCGCCGTCGTCGAGGGTACCCTGCACCTCGGCCACGGCAGCCGCGTCCTCCCCGGCGTCTTCATCGAGGGGAAGGTCGTCATCGGCGAAAATTGCAAGATCGGCCCCAACTGCTACATCCGCGGCAACACCAGCATCGGCGACAAATGCCACATCGGCCAATCCGTGGAAATCAAGAACTGCCTCATCCTTTCCAACACCAACGTCGGCCACCTCTCCTACATCGGTGACTCCGTCCTTGGCGAAAAAGTGAACCTAGGCGCTGGCACCACCACCTCCAATCTCCGCCACGACGGCAAGAACCACCGTTCCATGGTGAACGGCACCCTGCTCGACACCGGCCGCCGCAAGTTCGGCGCCATCATCGCCGATGGTGTCCACACCGGCATCAACACCTCCCTCTACCCCGGCCGCAAGCTCTGGCCCCACGCCACCACCCGCCCCGGCGAGATCGTCCAGCACGACCTCCGTTCTTAACTCTCAACTCTAAACTTTCCACTCTCAACACCCATGTGCGGAATCGTCGGATACATCGGCAAGGCGGACGCTGCCACCGTCCTCATCAACGGCCTGCGCCGTCTGGAATACCGTGGCTATGACTCCGCCGGCGTTGCCATCCTCGACGACGACCGCGTGCTCGTCACCAAGGCTCCCGGCAAGGTCTCGAAGCTCAACGACAAGGCCCATGCCGATTGGTCGCCGGAGCTTTTCCACCGCGCGGGCACCGGCATCGCCCACACCCGTTGGGCCACCCACGGCCCGCCCACCGAGGTCAATGCCCACCCGCATCTCGACCAGTCGGAGGACATCGCCCTCGTCCACAACGGCATCATTGAAAACTATCGCTCCATCCGCGCGCGCCTGGAAGGAAAGGGCCACCATTTCTATTCGGAAACCGACACCGAGGTGCTCGTCCATCTCATCGGCGATTGCGATAAGGGCGACCTCTTCCAAGCCGTCTGCGACGCGCTTCACCAGGTGAATGGCACCTTCGGCATCGCCGTCCTTTCTGCCCGCGAACCCGGCAAGATCATCACCGCCCGCCGTGGCAGCCCCATCGTCATCGGCGTGGGTGATGGTGAAACCATCATCGCTTCCGATGCCTCTGCGATCGTTGCCCACACCCAGCGCGTGATTTACCTGGACGATAACGACATCGCCATCGTCACCGAGGATTCCGTGGACATCCGGGACCTCAATAACGTCCCCGTCACCCGCGAGATTGCCGAACTCGGCCTGGATGCCGCCGCCGCCGAAAAGGGGGGCTTCGACCATTTCATGCTCAAGGAAATCCACGAGCAGCCGGATTCCCTCGGCAATGCCATCCGTGGCCGCCTGGATTTCGACATCGGTTCCTCCGTCCTGGCGGGCATGGGCACCTCTCCCCGCGAACTCGCCGAATTAGGTCGCGTCGTCCTCATCGGTTGCGGCACCTCGCTGCACGCCGGCCTCGTCGGCGAGTATGCCTTCGAGGATCTCGCGGACATCCACGCGGAAGTCCAGCAGGCCGCGGAATTCCGCTACCGCAATCCCATCCTCGGCAGCCGCGACCTCGTCGTCGCCATTTCCCAGTCCGGTGAAACCGCCGACACCCTCGCCGCCGTGCGCGAGGCAAAGCAGAAGGGCGCATTCGTCATGAGCCTCTGCAATGTCGTCGGCTCCACCATTGCCCGCGAGACGGGCAGGGGAGTCTACCTCCACGCAGGACCGGAAATCTCGGTCGCCTCCACCAAGGCCTTCACCTGCCAGGTTGCCGTCCTGTTGATGATGGCCCTCAAGCTCGGCCGTGGCCGCCGCTTCTCGCGCGACGAGGGCTACAAGCTCGCCCGCGAG
>CAXTTX010000274.1:7009-7591 GCA_964247045.1 uncultured Verrucomicrobiales bacterium
CGTCGCCAAGGTCATCACCCAGAACGACCGCATCGCCGAGATCGCCGCCGGCTATGTGAACAACGAACACGCCTTCTTCATCGGCCGCGGCCCCATGTATCCGGTCGCTCTGGAGGGTGCCCTGAAATTGAAGGAAATCTCCTACATCCACGCGGAGGGCTACCACGCCGCCGAACTCAAGCACGGCCCCATTGCTCTGTTAGAGCAGGGCACGCCAGTTGTCGCCCTGGCCGTCGATATCCCCGGCAAGGACAAGACCCTCGGCAATGTCGAGGAGTGCCGCGCCCGCGGCGCCCGCATCCTTGGCATCGTCACCGAGGGCGACCACGAGACCGCCGAGTGTATGGACGACTACATCACCATCCCGTTCTGCCATCCTCTCGTCGCCACCATCCCGGCGGCCGTCGCTCTCCAGCTCTTCGCCTATCACGTCGCCCGCCTCCGCGGCTGCGAGATCGACCAGCCCCGCAACCTCGCCAAAAGCGTGACCGTCGAGTGACCTCTCCCTTCTTCACCGTGGCTGAATGGGAGCGAAGATGTCCTCTCGGTTTCAAAGGACTTTTTCGCGGCTTTTTTCTTCAT
>CAXTTX010000275.1:0-5840 GCA_964247045.1 uncultured Verrucomicrobiales bacterium
CCACGCGGAGCGCGATCTTCGGCTATGATGTCAGCAAGCTGGCCGCGGCCATCCGGGATCCGGCGCTGCGCGAGGAGGTGGCCGCGCTGGCGGCGGTGATGGTGGGTGAAGGCCGGCCGGAGCCGGGCTGGCAACTGCTGGAAACCCTGCCGGATCCGGCGCGCCGCCTCTTCATCCTGGAATCGGGCGAAACCACGCCCCGACTGGATAACGAGGAGGAGATAGGTCACCTCCGTGCCAAGCTGCTGGCATGGGGTGCCACGGAGGCGCGGGCGGAGAAGATCATCGCGAGGTTCACGTCACCGCCCCCATGAAATCCCGCGTGCCATTTCTAACAATTCTGTTCCTGCTGGCGGGTTTCGCCGGCGGGCGGCTGTGGCATCGGGCCGCGGGTGACCCGGCGGCGGAGGGAGTGAATACCCGCGTGCCAACGCGGAGTGGTCCCATGCCCACCGCGCCGGGGGCCGCATTGCCGGCGGATCAACATGGATACGCCGCCCTGCGCGACCGGTTGGCGCGGATCGCCGCCGCTGGGCCGTCGGTTTCCCGGGAACTGGAGCGCCTGGATGCCACGGCGTTGAAGGACCTGCTCACCGTTGTCATGGCGGATCCGCGTTCGGACAGTGACGATCCCGCCGAAAGCGGAGCCGTGGAGGACACCTTCTTTCTGGCCTGCGGCGAACTCTACCGGCGCGAGGGGACGAAGGCACTCGACTGGGCCGACTCCGTTGGGGAGACCGCGGGTCGCCAACGGTTGCTCAAAGAATTGATCACCCTCGCTGCCAGTGAATCACCGGTACTCGCGAAGCCCTGGTTTGATCGCTTTGGAGCCACCTATGGTGAAACCAAGCGGGATTACCTGCTGGGCCCGCGGGTGATCGCGGCTGCCGAGCAGCGCGGTGCGGACGGGGTCATCCGCCTTGGCGAGATACTCGGCGAAACCTGCTGGACCTTCGCTTCGGGCCGGGGTTATCCCGAAGGCTTCGATTTCGCCAAGCTGGTGGCCGCCCTGCCGGATAGTGGTGGCAGACGCAACGCGGTGGAGGGCTGGGCCGCGCGTGACAAGGAAGCGGCGTGGGCCGGCGTGGTGGCAGCCTGGAACGGGAAGGAGCCCGGGGAAGACGCCACCGATTACATGCGAAGTCTCTATCAGGGTGCAGCGTTTTCGGCGGGTGATAAAACCGCCGCCCGCTGGCTGGGAGAGAAACTGGATGCCCTGCCGGAGATGAAGGACGGGAAAATACTGGCTGAAATTTCCGAAGACATCCCAGCCGCGCAAGACGCCACCTTCATCGCCGCGCTGAAGCAGGATGCGGACAAGCTCGCCTACGCAGGAGGACTCACGGAGGTCCCCTGCGCCCCGGATTGGAATCGTCTCCACGGGGTCTTCGCCGCGCTGGGCACGGAGGCACTACAAGCCGAGTTGCTCGCCCGCACCGCCGGAGAACTGGCGGCAGGATGGCACGGCGAGCCGGAGGGACATGGTAGCACGGAAGGCATGTGGACTCCGGAACTGCTTCAGGAGCAGATGGATTTGTTAGCCTTCTCACCCGGTGCCCGCGCGAAAGTCATGGCCGCCTGGCAGAGTGCCACCGAGGCCAAGTTGGCAAAGGAAGCAAAGGAAGAGGCGGCAGCGAAGGCAGCGGCTGCGGAGGAGGGAGAGGTGGGAGACGAAGGGCCCGGGAACGTCGGGGAGGAAGAGTAGGTTCCGCTGTCCCACCCCTACGGTTTGTTCACCATCACCTTGTAGAACTTCTGTGGCGCGGTGGCGCTGGTGTCGGTGATCTGGCGCTCGTCGCCGGTGGTTTGGGTGGGGAGGCCGGCGGAGAGGGCAGTGAAGGTGCCCGTGACATCACCGCCGGACATGAGGGTATAGGTGCGGCCCGCGACGAGGGGGCGGAAGAAGATCGCCTTCTGCGCCGGCTGGCCGGTCACCGGCTCGATCCGCACCCGGAAGCGCGAATTGGCATCATTCGGCACCACGCCGGCGGTGAATTCAAACAGATTGTTCTGCCCGTCGCCATCAGGGTCCTGCGTGGGGCCTGCCTTCACATTTCCCGCGCCGAAGTAGGTGTTCTGCCAATCGTCATCGATGCGGTCGCCGGCGTAGATGCCATAGTCATCGGTGCCGATGTTCACGACGGTGAGGTTGAACACCGCCGTCATGCCAAGATACATCCCCTGCACGCTGGCGACCGTGTTCTGATAGACCGTTCCTGCCGTGGCGAGGCCGGTGGCGGAGATGGACGTGATGGGACCGGAGTTGACCAGCCACCCCACGTCTCCGCCGGAGAGCGTGGTCGTCGTGAAGTCATCCATCGTGGCCGTCGCCGTGAGCTGGCGGGTGGCGCCCTCGTTCACCGTGTTGGGCGTGGCATTGAGGGCGAGGCCGAAAATTTCGCTCAACTGCGCGGCGTATCCCTGGCGGAACAGCGTGCCGTCCCCGGAAACGCCGCTGCCGATGCCCCCGATGCCGCCGAGGCTACCGGTATTCGTGAAGCTCGCGCTGTTGGAGAGGCCGCCCGCCGCGTCCGTGCTGTCGGCGGAGACCTTTTAGCTGGCGCTGGCGCGCGGTCCCGCAAGGCAAGGACCCGAAACCAGGAAGGATGTTAGAATGGCGACCGGGAGCAAGGTTGGCAGCGGGCGGAGACCGGGGATGGGTGGTGTCGTACTCATGGCGTGCGGATGACGGCCGGTGTGGGCGCGGTTGGGGTTCCACCGGTGGGAGCGGTGAAGGGATCGTAGGTGGTGAGGATGACCTTTTGGGAGATGACGGTGCCCGGGTTTACGGTGACATCACCGCCGGCGCCCTGGATCTTGATGGTGCCATTCGGCGCGGAAGCGTTCAAAGCGATGGAGAGCGAGGTGTAGGGGCCGTAGATGCCTGAAACCTCGGGGATGCCGATCTTGTTGGCCGCGTTGGTACCCCTGTCGATGTGGACGGTGTGGCTGAAGACGTCGATCTCCACCGCGCGGCTGGCGAACTCGATGGAGCCGCGGGTGTTGGGGCCATAGCCCAGGTTGATCGCCGCCTGGTCGAGGATGAACCACAGGTCCCGCCAGTCCGAGCCCGGGGTGAGCAGGTTCGCGTTCGCCTCGTAGTAGAGCCGCAGCGTGGGGTTGCTGCCGATCGCGCCGACGCCCCAGCCGTTGAAGGTGCCGCCGTCCACCAGCAGCCAGCAGAGCTTGTTGTTCACACCGCTGTTGGAGTGGACGCCGCCGTTGTCGTTGTTGTTGCTCTGGTCACCGCGGGGGTAGGTCACGGACTGTTGATACAGGGCGCTGCCGGTGCGGTCCGGATTGTTGAAGGCGGGGGGGTTGCTCATGTTGCGCAGGGCGCCGCTGGCGACATCCTCACCGAGGATCCAGCGGTTCGCCGTGGTGTCCGTGCCGCCCGGCGTGAGGCTGGAGTTCGATTGGTCGAAAAGCTCGCCCCAGATGTCGGCGAGCGATTCGTTCATCGCGCCGGAGGCGTTTTGATAGAGCAGGCCGCTTTCGAATTCCACCACCTTGTGGGTGAACTCGTGGGCCACCACGTCGTCCGCCACATAGCCGGCGCCGAAGCTCATGGGGCTGGTGCCGGTGCCGGAGTTCGCATTGGCCCACGGGCAGGTGCTGTCGCAGACGCGGACATTTGCCCTTACCGAGCTGCCGATGCCGTTGTAGCTGTCGCGGCCGTGCGTGGTGTTGTAGAAATTGTAGACCTGGCCCATGAAATCGTAGGCGTTGTCCACCTCGGTGATTCCGACGGCGGCTTCGCCGTCGTTGCGCGTGGGAGTGGAGGGGCCGGTGGTCATGCTGTTGTAGTCGTAGACCCGCCGGACCAGGGCCGAGCAGCTTTTATCGAAGCAATTCAGCACCGCGCCATCCTCCGCGCTGAGGATCCATTGGGCGGCGGCACCGCCCATGACATCCGGCGCGGTGGCTACGGTGACGGCCCAGGCCAGTTCGGGTTGGCCGGAGAGGCCGACGACCTCGGGCGCGTAAACGACGAGTTCCGCCTTGGAAGCTTCCGGTTGCTCCATCGTCACTCCCGGGTTGCGGGTGAGCATCGCCTCATGGGCGAGGAGGACGGCCGTGGGGGAGTTCACCACCGGGGCGAGAGGCAACGGTGCCTTGTCGAGCGTCGGGAATTCCTTCGCCGCGTCCGCGTTGATGGAGGTAACGTCGGTGCCATTGGCCACGTTCACCACGAGTTGCCCCGCGAAGACGGGAAGGCCCGCATAGGTCTGCTGGAGGCGAGCCATGTCGCGGCCTTCCTTCTCCATGGGACGATAGCGTAAAATGGATAGATCCACGCGGGGATTGGCAATGCCGAAGGCCTCGCGGTGATTGAAGGCGAAATCGCGCATCGCCTGGTCGCGCGGCAAGTCGGCGCGGATCCTGCCGAGCCGCCAGCCCGGCTCCATGCCGACGAAGCGCAGGATGCCGGTGGGTTCCAGGTTTTGGCTGGCGATGGGTGACCCGGCGGGGACGACGGCGGGGTTGATGGGAGTGACGCCGCGCAGGAGATCCGCCACGGCCACCTGCGGCTGGTAGGGCGAATAACTCCGCGGCTGCACGTCCGGCCGGGAAGTTGCGGGCGGCGGTGTGTTTGATGGTGTGGATGCGGGTGACGGCACAGGGGCCTTCGCCACGATGGCGGTGGTGGCATGGCGCTGCCACCAGACCGTTAGACCGGCGGCGAGCAGCAGCGCGGCAGCGGCCAGGATGATTGGTTTGCGATGGGGTTTCATCGGACGCGGAGGGGCAGGGGGTTATTGCAGCGTCACGAGCACGAGCACGAGGTCGTTTCCGTCCTTCAGGCTGGTCATGGCCTTGCCGAGGATCGCGCCCTGAGCTTGTCCTGAGTCGGCGGCTTTCATCGCCTCGCCGGGGACGGCGGAGGTGGTAAGAAGATCGCCCGGCTCGATGGGGCCGGCGGAGTCATTTGCCTTCACGTAGATGCGTCCGGAAAGCGATACATTCACGCCCGGCTCGAGTTTGCCTTCCTGGATCATCGAGATGCCGGGCTGGATGCCGCCCGCGCCGGAGACAATGCCAGCGACCTTCTTGTCATAGGCACCGTCGCTCATGCGGAGCTTCCCCTGGTGCGCGGGGTCGATGACGACCACGCTGCCCGGCTCGATGCCGTGCTCGCTCATCGGGAAAGGTTCCGCCAGGTCCGCGCCGCCCCGGATGGTGAGGGTCTTCACGCTGAAGCTGCCGGTGTCCAGAAGCTTCGCGTAGTTGTTCGTGTTCGCTCCGGTGAGATAACTGTTGGCGAAGAAATTCATTTCCCCGGCCACGCTCTGGATGCGGCTGCGGGCGTTGCTGTTGCTGGTGTCCCGGAAGGTCATCAAGGGCTGGAAGCCGGTGATCAGCAGCGCGTCCTGCGCGTTGATCTCAAGCTTGGCGCCCGACAGGGGATTGAGGCCGATGCCGACGTTGCCCGCGTCCGTGAGGGCGAAGTCCGTGATGGCCGGGCTACCGGTCGTTCCGGGATCGGACGCGGTGCGGAACATGTAAAAGCCGCCATTGGTATGGCCCATGCCAAAGCGCTGGCCGGCCGAGTTCGTTTGCCAGGCGATGGCCGAGGCATTGGGCAGCTCCACGGAGCCGAGCCAGCCGTTGGCGGTCCAGGCGGGCGTGCCGGAGTTCGGGATGATACTGAGTTGATGGGCGGGGTCCGTCGTGCCGATTCCGACCCGGCCGGTGCCTGTCAGGACGATCTGCCCACCGGTGTTCGAGCCGGTGGTGGAGCCCTGGGTCCTGAGGGCCATGCCCGCTCCGACGCCGCCGGCTGCGGTCAGAAGGACGGCGAGCACGCCGAGGGCGATGCCGCCTGCACGTCGGAGACC
>CAXTTX010000275.1:5850-7574 GCA_964247045.1 uncultured Verrucomicrobiales bacterium
CATGCCCGCTCCGAATCCTTCGAGGCGGGAATAGAGTCCGGCGGAAGTGTCATCGAAAGTGACGTAAGGCTTGGGTCCCGTCAGGCGGACGGCGTCCGCGCCCTTGGTGATGTGCAGACCGCTCAAGGGAGTCTGTGTGCCGATGCCCAGCTTGCCATCCGGGTCCATGTACATCAGGCCGGTGTTGTTGGTGCCGTTCCAGAAATTCTTGCCGTAGAAGCGCAGGCCACCGCTCCAGCCGCCGATGATGCTTTCGGAATACGGAGCTTCCCATTGGTCGCGGAAGATGATGTTGGGCCGCGTGGATTTGATGAAGAGCATGTTGTTGCCCGCGGGAGAACTCAGTTCCAACAGCGCGCCCGGGGCATTGGTGCCGAGGCCCACGCGGCCGTCGTTGTAGTACGCGTTCGTGCCGTTCAGCAAGAAGGGGCCGCTGCCGCCGCCACCACCGGCGGTCCAGCCGAGGCCGCTGCCATTGTAGCCGAGAACCTGGCCGGAGGAGGGCGATCCCGAAACGGAAAGCTTGCTGAGATCCACGGCGCTGCCCGCGATCTGGGTGCCGGTCACGGCACCGGCGGCGATGTTCGCGGAACCCACGGCGCCCGTCGCGAGCTTTGCACGGGTGATGGAGCCGTCCTGCACGTTTCCGGCCATCATCGCGTAGCCCACGGCGGCGATGCGCTGGTCCGGTGACAGGAGTTGCGAGCCACCACCACCGTTGAACCACACCCGCAGGCGGACATCGGGATTGTTGAAAACGGTGCCGGGTATCACCGTCATGTTCGACTGCGTGGTGTCACCCAGCAGCAGCGAGTAGAGGCCCTTGATGACCGGTAGCGGCACCGCGGCGCTTGGCTCGGAGCCATTCACGCTGGTGCCGTTGTTGCTCCAGTAGGTGACATTTCCAGCGGCATTCACCAGCGCGAACTTGAATTGGCCGGTGCCATCGAAGTTCGTGGTGCCGACACTCACGCGCCCCTGGTAGTTGATGAGCTGGGGAACCTGCGCCGCAAGGGGGATGGCCGAAGCCGCCAGCAGCCAGAGCGAGAGAAATGGAGACGTGGGTTTCATGGGGGAATCTATCTAACGGGATGGGGATGGAATGGGGGAAATCCACCAGGGGACGACGGGCTGGCCGTTCCACGGGGGACACAACGACACGATGGTTCCGAGAAACGTGCGGCCGTGCGGGGAGACATTCAGGGGGACCCTTCCACGATGGACTAACAGGTTTCGGTCAAATCACAACTCCATCACACAATGGAAAATCGCGGTCCTTGTCGAATAAATTAGTGATGTGACGTTGCCCGGGTCCGGTTCATTCCCGCGATAGTATGAAATGCTTTTTGCACGATCATTTCCGCACCGCGAATGATATGCCCGGTTTTCAAGACATTGGGACTGAAAAGCATGATTTCATAACCCGCAAACCCGGGAGGAAAAGGCCACCACTGGTGCGGTCGGGGGTGCTCATTTTCATACTGCTTTGAGGCCGGATTTGCCTCCGTGATGGTCGCCCTGACTCCCGGATCTGCCAGAGAGTGGTCATTTGGAGTGGTCCTCCGGTCCATGGCGGAAAGCACGCGCTACAACTTCCGCCTCCTTCCCACGCCCTTCTTTCCCGGCGCGAGTTCATCCAACAGGGTATCCCAGATTTTCCGGAACGCGGTGGAGCTGATATAACGGGATCGGCACGAACCCACCGCGGCATAGACCGTGGACCA
>CAXTTX010000276.1:0-269 GCA_964247045.1 uncultured Verrucomicrobiales bacterium
GTGGTCTCGCACGAGCTCGGTTCGCGGAACGATCTGCCGCCCTATGTCTGCGTGCCTTCCGTGCCGAACGAGTATGCGAACTCCGGCTACCTTTCGACGGCCTTCGGTCCCTTTGCCCTCGGTGCCGATCCCGCGCAGGGAAATTTCCAAGTCCGCGACCTGAACCTTCCCAAGGGCGTGGACGACGCCCGCTTCGCCCGCCGCCGCTCGCTCTTGGAAACGGTGGACCACCACTTCCGCGCGCTGGAGGATTCCGACGCCATCGACTC
>CAXTTX010000276.1:279-6904 GCA_964247045.1 uncultured Verrucomicrobiales bacterium
ATGGATGCTTTCTATCAGCACGCCTACAAGCTCATCTCCTCGCAGAAGGCCCGCGAGGCCTTCGACCTGAAGGCGGAGCCGGATTCGCTGAAGGATGAATATGGCAGGACCGCCGCAGGCCAGCGGATGTTGCTCGCCCGTCGCTTGATCGAAGGGGGCGTGCGCTTCGTTTCGCTCACGGCCGGCGGCTGGGACCACCACGACAATCTCAAGGCGGGCATCCAGAAGGAACTCCCGCCTGCCGACCAGGCCATCGCCGCGCTGCTGCGTGATCTTGATCGCCGCGGGATGCTGGACTCCACGCTGGTGATGGTCACCACCGAGTTCGGCCGCAGCCCGAAGATCAATGCGACCGGCGGCCGCGACCACTGGCCGCGCGTTTTCTCCACCATGTTGGCCGGCGGCGGCATGAAGAAAGGCTATGTCCATGGCGCATCCGATGCTCTCGGCGGCGAGGTGGATACCGATGGCGTCGGCGTTGCCGATCTCGCGGCCACGATTTACAACCAAATTGGCATCAACTCTGACAAGGAACTGATGTCGCCGGGGAACCGCCCGATTGAAATCGTCGCGGAAGGCCATGTCCTCGATTCCCTCCTCGCGAAACGCGCCTGAAGTTGTGAAGCGCGTCTTTTGCTGCCTGCTGCTGGCATCGGCTTCACCGCTCGCGGCCTTCACGCCGGTGCTGGAACTCGTGAATCCACGCGGCGGCCAGCGCGGCACGGAGATGGAAGTGCATTTCCATGGCGACCGGCTGGAGGGCATCGCGGAGGCGCTCTTTTACGAGCCGGGCCTCACGCTTTCCGGCATCGACATCAAGGACCCGAAACATGTGGTTGCGAAGCTGCTCATCGCGCCGGATGCCACCTTGGGTGAACACTCGCTGCGCCTGCGGAGCCCCGGCGGCCTGACGGAACTCCGCTCCTTCTGGGTGGGCCAGTTTCCCACCGTGGAGGAAAAGGAACCGAACGCCACCTTTGATGCCTCCCAGCGCATCGAGCTGAACCAGACCATCGCCGGGATCGCCGCGAACGAAGATGACGACTACTATGTGGTCACCCTCAAGAAGGGCCAGCGCCTGTCCGCGGAAGTGGAGGCGATGCGCCTCGGCCGGACTTTCTTCGACGCTTACGTGGCCATCCTGGACCCGCGCAAATTCGAGCTGGCCTCCTGCGATGACAGTACGCTCCTGCGCAATGATCCCTTCGTTTCGATCATCGCGCCGGAGGATGGCGACTACCGCGTGCTCGTGCATGAGGCCGCCTACGAGGGCAAGGACGATTGCCAATACCGCCTGCACGTGGGCACCTTCCCCCGCCCCAGCGCCGTCTTTCCCACCGGGGGCAAGCCGGGCGAGACCGTGGAATTCACCTTCACCGGCGATCCTGCCGGTCCCATCAAACAAAGCATCACCCTGCCCGCGACGGCGGACGATCGCTTCCCGCTCTTTCCGCAACAGGACGGGGTGTTCTCGCCATCACCGCATTGGATCACCGTCTCGCCGCTGGAGGCCGTCAGGGAGAGCGGATCTAACAAGGATATCGCTTCCGCCACCGCGTTCCCTCCCCTGCCCTCGGCGGCGCACGGCGTCCTCGATGGCGATGCGAAGGAGGATTGGTTCAAGTTCACCGCGAAGAAAGGCCAGAACCTGGTCATCCGCGTGCTTGCCCGCAGCCACCGCTCGCGGCTGGATTCGGAGATCTCCGTGCATCAGGCGGATGGCAAGAGGCTCGCCAACAACGATGACCAGGGGTCGCCGGACAGCTTGCTGAACTGGACGGCGCCGGATGACGGGGATTTCTTCCTCAAGGTCACCGACCAGCTCGACCGAACGGGTTCCGATTTCACCTACCGGGTGGAGATCGCCGAGAAGTCCCCGGCCATCGCCGCGAATCTTCCCACGGTGGAACGGGTGAACAGCCAGAAGTGGAAGACCTTTCCCGTGCCCCGTGGCAATCGCTACGCCGCCGTCGTCAATGTGACCCGCGAGAACATCGCCTGCGACACGGCACTGGAGTCCGGCCCCCTCCCCGCCGGGATGTCCATGAAGGTTCCCCCGGTGCCGCGCTCCGTGACGAGCATCCCGGTGATCTTCGAAGCGGCAGCCGATGCCCCGGTGGCCGCCGCGCTCGTGCCGTTTTCGATCAAGTCAACAGGCGATGCCCCGCCGCTCTCCGGAAAGCTGATAGATACCATCCAGCATGTGGATGTGAACAACGAGGGTGCCTATCACTCGGCCTCCTTCGACCGGATCGCCACCGCAGTGACGATGGAGGCGCCTTTCAAGATCGACGTCGATTTCCCGGCTGCCCCCATCGTGAAGAACGGCACCATCGGCCTCAAGGTCCGAGCCACGAGGACGGCGGGCTATGCGGAGAAGCTCACCACGCGCTTCCTGTGGAATCCACCCGGCATCAGCGGTCCCGGCACCGTGGACATGGCCGGCGACCAATCGGAGATTTCGTATGAACTGAACGCCAGCAACGACGCCGCCCCCGGTGAGTGGCAGGTCTGTGTGCTCGCGGAAGCGAACACACCGCAGGGACCGGTTCTCGTTTCGTCCAGCCTCGTCCCGCTCAAGATCGCGGAGCCTTATCTCACCATGACGCTTGATCTGGCCGCCACCGAGCAGGGCAAGGACACCGCCATGCTTGCCAAGGTGGAGATTTCACATCCCTTCGAGGGAAGCGCGAAAGTTGAATTGTGGGGCTTGCCTCATGGAGCGACTGCCCAAGCGCTGGAGTTCAACAAGGACACGACCACGCTCACCTTCCCCATCACTGTCGCGGCGGATGCGGCCGTCGGCAAACACAACGGCGTTTTCTGCCGCGTGCAGGTGCCGGAAAATGGAACCACCATTCTCCATCAGACCGCCTCCGGCAGCACCCTGCGGATCGACACCCCGCCACCGGCACCCGTCGCGAAGACGGATCAACCCGAGGTTCCGAAGCCCGCGGAGGCACAGGCGAAGGCGGAACCTGCCAAGCCGCTTTCACGTCTCGAACAACTCCGCCAGCGCGCGAAGTAAGAGGCTGCCTGAGAAATATGAAATTCGCTCAAGGCGTTTGTCCCGCGAAATCAGGAAGATCGTTCCTCCCGGAATTTTTCGGACCCTTTGCCCGTCCTCGGGGGTGGAAGCCGCCCCAACCGGACCGTTAGGGATAACGGTCCCTGCCTTTTGAGACAACCTCAAGAGCTCACATCCCGTTCATGAGACGGATGTCCTCGAGTGCGGGATCGTAGAGATTGAACTCGATCCTGCTGAAGGCGGAGGCCTTGAAAGTGGCGGTGCCGAAGGTCTGGCTGAATCCTGTTAGATTCCCGTTCTCCGCCGCGTCCAGGCGGAAGACAATCGATGAGCCATCCCCGAACCAGGCGCGCACGTCGCCGTTCTCGCGTTTCGGTTCCTCGCGGGGAGCGGGCTTCAGGGTGAGCGTGCGCAGCGCCTCGATGGGAAGCTTCAGGTCCCGGAAAGGCGTCTTGATAACAATGATCCCTTCGTTGATGGAGAGAACTTCGCCCACCAGGCTGTCGCCGTTGCGGAGTTCCATGCGCCCGGTCTTGTCCTTTTCCTGCGGCTGCGGCTCCGGTTCCTCGCCGGGATCCTGAATGCCAAACCGCCTCAGCCCACCCTGCACGCGCGGCTCCGGGAGCTGTTCCACTTCCCCGTCCCATGCGGCTATTTCGATCCGGGAAACCTGCACCGGCGAGTTTGTCGTGCTGATGAACTGGATCGCCCGGCCGAAACTCGTCCGCACCAGGTCCGCATCCGCCCAGACTTCCGAGATCTGTCCGTCCACGAACACGCAGATCTTCCCGGTCTTCTTGCTCGCCTTGACCTCGATGCGCGCCTTCTCGTTTTCCTGCAGGCCGAGGACATTCTGCGTGCCACCGATGTTCCGGCCGGTGGTGCAGTTCCTCAGCGAGACATAGCGCTGGCGCAGTGTCAGCGCGTAGCCGCTGGTGGGCCGCTCCGCCTCAAGGTCATCGGCAAAGAATGCCATGTCCAGATACAAGCTGTTGCGCCAGGCGACATCGAAGGAAATACTGCACTCGTCCGGCAGCTTCACATCACGCCCGATGCCGCCCGAGCCGGACGAGCGCAGGCCGGAATTCTGATAGGTCCACGCGGGCTTTTCACCGCTGGATTTCCACCCCTCCAAGCCGTTAGGTCCCCGATAGATGAGATCCGGGCGTTCGGCGATCTTGATATCCGAAACCATCAACCGGTTGAACTTCATCCGGCCCGCATACCAGGTTTCCAGTTCCACGACCGTATCGGACACGGAGGCCAGTTGCCCCCTGACCAGATCCCCGTTGGTCAGCGTCATGGAGGCCTCGTGCCGCGCGGAGATTTCCGGCTGCACCGGGATCGTCGTCAGGTCCAGCACCGTCTTGAGGAAGAAGGGGACCGGCTGCTCAAGCAGAGGTGATCTCCACACGAGGCGATCCTTCGAGAGCGACTCCATCGTGCCGGAAACCCGGTCGCCGTTTGAAAAACGCACGGTGGCACTGGTATCTCCCTCGCCACGGGCGGAGGAGAGCGGCAGCAGCGTTGCCAGGACGATGAATGGCAGGTGACGCTTCATTCGGATTTTTTCTCCGGTTCCGCCGCGTGGGCCTTTTCCACGGCGACAACGCCCGCGCGATTGAACTTCAGGTCTCCCAGCAGGGGGTGCCGGGCCGTTACCGCTTCCGCGGAAAAAACGCAGGAGGAAACCTGCAACACGCCATCTCCCCGGAGTTTCAGCGAAAAAGGTGTGTTGCCCTCCACCGCCGCAGGCTTTTCCGCCGCCGCGAAAAACAGCGTGGAAACCTCCGTCTGCGGAATTTCAAGGGGCGCGTCCTGGAAATCACTCTTGAACGAGAACAGCGTCGCCTCGGGAGTCTTGCGGATGTGCAGGAGCTTGCCACCCCAGCGCTCCTCCTCGCGGCTGATCAGGCTGTCGGTCCGGGTGTCGCCCCGGTCTTCCGATAGATGACGGGTCCGCGAGTTGTCCAGCTCCCTCACCTCGATCGCCCGGACCTCCTGGGTCAGCCCGGCGGTGGCGCTGCTGACGATGGTGATGCCGTTGCCTTCCGGGCGGTTGTCCACCGGGTCCACGCCCGCGCCCTCCCTTTCGCCATTCAGATAGAGGAGTATCCGGTTGGACTTGCGGTCCACCTGCACCTCGATATCCATCTGGTTGGTGGGAAATTGCTCCGGACCGCGCAAGGGGGAAATCACGGTTTGCTCGCGCTTGCCCTGCGACGACTCCCGCAGGATGCCCACGCCCGCGCCGCTGAGTTGCAGGCAATACCGGTCCACCGGACCGCCTTCCGGAACCAGCGGATCAGCGAAATATACCCGCAGGTTCGGGTTCGCCTGCCAGCGGACATTGAACTTGATGACAAACTTCACGGGCAGTTCAAAGACCTTGCTCGCGGTCGCGGAGCCGCTTGCGATCAGCGTGTTGTTCGCGAAGCGCCAGTTTTTCGCGGAGCCGGGTTCGGTCGTCCACTCCGCGAGATCACGCGGTCCGGTGTAGAGGGGACCCCGCTTGTGGATGCCGAGTTGCATCGACTTCACGGCCGTGCGGGGGATCGAGAACCTTCCCGCGTCGGGGTTGGAAACCTGCAGATTGTCGCCATCCAGCCCCTCCACATCCGCGGGCAGGATGTCGCCGTTGACCAGCTCGATGAGCGCGTCCGGCGTGTTGCCCGTGGACTCTGGGACGCTGAACTCCACTTTGTCCACCGCGCCGGCTTTCAGCAGGATCGGTTCCGGGGAGATCATCGTCGCAAGCTGGACCGATCCTTCCGCCTGGATGGACAGGACCGTCCCGCTCAACCGCGCGTCACCTGTCAGCGTGAGGTTGTCCGCGCGCAGGACGGCAGCCGGAGTAGCGGCAAGGAGAAAGACGAGGGATGCGGATGCCGCTCTCATGTTAGAACTCCACCTCCCATTCATCGATGAAATTCCCGCCACCTTGGAAGTCCAGCATCACGGTGGAATCGAGATTGAAATTCATCTCCCCGCAGATCGGACTCACCATCCGCAGCGTGGACCCGTCACCGGAAACCGGCCTGCCGGAGACCCTGCCCAGCGGACTCATCCGCAGGATCATGTTGTCCGCCGGAGTGTCGCTTTCCTTGGCCAACCCGTTGCGGGCGAAGCGGATCTCCGCCACGTCGCCGAGCTGGAACTGGAAGCGCCCGTACTTGCCATCGAAGGTCACCTTGCCATCGCCGAAGGACACCACCTTGCCGGAGAAACGGTCCGTGCCGTTCGCCAGCAGCACGATGTCCTGGTCATCCACCTGCAGGCTGCGGGCCGAGTCTGGCATGCCATTCCATTCCGCCACCATGATGTCGGACAACTTCACGGCGGTATCCTCGCCCTGGACGACGAAGCCGAAGCCATTGCCTTTTCCCGCGTAGCCCTCGCCAGGCTTCCCGTCGTTGCCGTCCTCATTCCACTGGACGACGAACTCGTCATTCACGAACAGGGAAATCTCGCCGGTGATGCGGTTGCAGCGGATCTCGATCGTAGCCTTGCCCGCCTCGCCGAGGCGGATGCCGTTGCCGTTGATCGGAACCCGTTCCGGTATCGAGGCCTCGCCATGGTCATTGACGCTGGTGCGGA
>CAXTTX010000276.1:6914-7533 GCA_964247045.1 uncultured Verrucomicrobiales bacterium
ACATCATGTGGGTGGAGAACATCTGCAGCACGTAGCTGTTCCCGAACAAGGTCGGCAGGATGGTGGAGTCGCCCGGCGACAGGCCGCGCAGTCTCCTCGCGTTCTTGTCACCTTCAGCGTTCTCCGCCTCCACCTGTTTCGGTTTCGCCATGTCCGCGTGGAAGGCGACCGCAAGGGAGAGCCGGTTTTTCCAAGACAGGTCGAACTTGAGGATCGCCCGGTCCGGCATCGCGTTCTCGCGGTAAAGCGCCGTCCCGAATTGCTTGTGGGTCCAATACCAGGACGAGCCGGAAAATTGCCAGCGCCCCGGCTGGTCGCCGGTGTCCTTCGCCTCCTCTTTCTGTTTGTCCTTGTCCTTCTCCATCGCAGGTTCCGGAACCGGTGGTGCGGGAGGCAGCCCCTCGGGAAACAAGGCGTGCGACATCTTCCACTCGTCCTCGATGAAGGGACCGTGATAACGGATGCGCCCGCCCAGGGGACTTGGCGCGAGCATGGTCACCTGCTCCTTCGGAATGTTCAACACACCTGCGAAGGAGGTTTCCAGCGTCACGCTCTTGCCATCCATGGAGAGGATCTTCCCCGGAATGCGGTCGTCATTCACAAGCGCCACATGGGACAG
>CAXTTX010000277.1:0-1067 GCA_964247045.1 uncultured Verrucomicrobiales bacterium
TGGCGGAGCTGTTTCTGGCGGAGCCGGTGAGCGGGCGGTATTTCGAGTTCAACCTGGCACCGAACGGGGCGTGGTGGACGTGTGAATTCACGGCACCCCGGGTGCGGGCGGAGGAGCAGGACATCGCGATGCCCGAGGTGGCGACGTATTCGGAAATGGCTCCGGACGGGTCGTGGGTGGCGGCGATGGCGATCCCGCTGGACCTGCTGACGGCGCGGCTGAACTTCGGCCCGGAGACGCGGGCGAACGTGACGATGATTCTGGAATCGCCGACGCAGCGGTTCCTCAGCGCGGCGGATTTGGGACCGGGTGAGCCGGATTTCCATCAGCCTCAACGGTTTCCGCAGGTGATTTTCACTCCGGCTCCGGTGATAAGGTAGCTTGGAGGGAGGCGAAAGGCGTGGTAGGGATTTGCCGGTGATCGAACGTTTTCAAATCGAGGACATCGTCGTGCAGGACTCGACCGGCGTGTTGTTCCGTGCCCTGGACACGCAGACGGACAAGCCGGTGGCGCTGCGCCGCCTGTTTCCGCGAGGTCCCGAGGGCGGCGGCCTGAACGCGAGCGAGCAGGCGACCTATCAGGCGGCGGTGGAGCGGCTGGCGGGGGTGGAGCATCCGTCGTTGCGCGCGGTGCATTGCGGAGGTTGCGATCCGGTGGACGGGATGCCGTTCATCGTCACGGAGTGGGTGGAGGGGGCGCGGTTGCAGGCCTTTCTGGACCATGCGCCGCTGAAGCCGGAGGAAGCGATTGATTTGCTGACGAAAGCGCTGGAGGTCGCGGGGCTGGTGGCGGGGGTGCTGGGCGAGGAGGGCGTGTGGATCGAGACGGGGCCCAACACGATCGTGGTGGGCTCGGAGGAAAGCGGGCGCGGGGTGACTTTTTGGATTTCGCCGGTGCGGTGGCTGACGCGGGAGCAACGGCCGGGGCTGCAAGCGATCGCGACGCTGACGGAGACGATCATGGGGTGGACCGGCAGGAGCGTGGCGGACAGCGCGGCGCACGGGCTGGGTGGGTGGCTGAAATGGCTGCGCGCCCACTCCGACACGGCAACGATCCGGGAGGCGCG
>CAXTTX010000277.1:1077-3640 GCA_964247045.1 uncultured Verrucomicrobiales bacterium
CAGCGGCGAAAGCTGGCGTCAGCAGCGCGAGATCGCGAAAGGCGCGGGAGAAGCTGGCGGGGTCGATCGGGCTGCAAGCACCGCCGGTCGTGAAGAATCCGGTTCCGACCCAGGTTTCGCGGGCGCAGCCGACGCGGAAGGTGGTTCCCACGGTGAAGCAGGCCGGGGGGGTGAAGCCGAAGAAGTCTTCCGCGGTGCCTGCCTTCATCGGCGCGATGGTTTTTCTGGGGGTAATGGCCGGCGGTGGCTGGTGGCTGGTGAAATGGAATTCCACGAGGCTGGCGAAGGAGGCCGAGACGCGAACCGGAGCGGTGCCGGTGATCGTGGGAATGGCGCCGACGAACACGGCGGAGGCGGGAGAGGTGGCGGCTGTTCCCGCCGCTGCGGCTGACAGTCAGCTGGAGGCGCCTGTTTCGCCGTCCGAGATCGCGAGCGCGGAGCCAAGAAAGGCAAGCGAACCGGCCACGGTGAAGGAAGAGAACCCGAAGCCGACGGCACCGAAGGAAGCGAAAGCGGCGACGCAACCGGAGACGGCGGATGCGGGGAAGATTTACACGGCCGCGGACCGGGACGTGATTGCCAAGAAGGAGGGCCAGGCTATCCTCTTCGAGGGAACGTTTCAAAAAATCGGTTATTCGAAGTCCGGCAAAACGCGGTATCTGTTTTTTTCGCTGAACCCGACGGAAAGGGAGCCACGGGGCGCGATCGCCCAGAAGGATACCACGGAGGATCTATCAGAACCGGTGCTCATGGCCCTGCAGGGGAAAAAGCTCCAGCTTCGCGGGAAGGTGAAGATGGACGGCGAGCGGCCGTGGGTGGAAGTCAGGAAGCGGGCCGACATCAAGGTCATCGAATGAACGGCAAGAGCGATGCGGATGTTCCCGTGTTCGCCGTCGTGGGACGGGTGAACATGGGGAAGTCGGCGGTGATCGCGACGCTGCTGGAGATTGATGACAACGAACTGGTGCGGGTGAGCCCGACGCCGGGGGAGACGACGCGGTGCCAGCCGCACCGGGTGGTTTTCGGCGGGAAGGAGTGCCTGCGGTTCATCGACACGCCGGGATTTTCGCGGCCGGTGGAGGCGATGCAGGAGATCCAGCGGATGCATGGGCCGGGGACGCCGGACTTGAAAACGTTGCGGGCCTTCGTGGCGCGGACGGGCGAGGAGTTCGGGGATGAGAAGCGTTTGTTAGAGCCCCTGCTGGAGGGAGCGGGAGTGCTTTATGTGGTGGATCCGGCGAAGCCGATGCGGGATGATTTCCTGGCGGAGATGGAGATCCTGAGGTGGACGGGCCGGCCGAGGCTGGCACTGCTGAACCGACGGGAAGAGGTGACGGGACCGGATGAGGAAGCGTGGAAGACGCGGCTCGGAGGGGCGTTCAATTTGACGCGGACGTTCGACGCGCACCGGGCACGATATGATGAGCGGTTGCGGTTGTTGAAGGCGCTGCTGGAGATCGAGGAGAAGCACCGGCCGCAACTGGAGGAGACGATCCGGCTGGTGGAACTGGAGTGGGACCGGCGGCGGGAGGAGGCGGCGGAGGCATTGATCACGTTTTTGGAGAGCGCGCTGGGATTGAAGACGAGCGCGACGCTGGAGGAGCGGGATTTATCGATCCCGTCGCGCCGCGAGCAGAAGCTGGAGGCGATCACGAAGAAGTATTTCGCCGGTTTGCAGAAGATCGAACTGGCGTGTTTCAGCCGGTTGCTGGAGATCCACCGGCATCATCTGCTCAAGGCGGATGCGGATCCGGCGGCGTTCGCCGACATCGATCTGGCGAGCGAGGAGACGTGGACGAAGTTCGGGCTGAGCCGGGCGCAATTGGTGGCGGTTTCGGCGGCGGTGGGGGCATCGGCGGGGCTATTGTTAGATGCGGGGACGGCGTTCTTTTCGCACGGGGCGGGCACGGCGATCGGCGCGGTGTTGTTCGGTGGGGCGGCCTTGTTCAAGGGCGGGAGTTTGCCGGACCTGAGGATCTCGCTGACGGGCGGGGTGAAGATCGGGACGGGAGAAGGGCGCTCGTTGTCGGTGGGCCCGCCGAAGAACCCGAATTTTCCGTGGGTTATGTTAGATGGGGCGCTGGCGCGTTACAAGGCGATGCTGGCGCGGGCGCACGGAAGAAGGGATGAGGAGGTTTTGGAGGGAGAGGGCGCGGGGTTCACGCGGAAGTTTCCGGGGGAGAGACGGGCGTTGTTAGGGAAGTGGTTCAACAGTTGTTTGAAGGGGGCGCCGAACCGGGCGCTGGAGCCGGAGGTTTTTGAGGCGCTGGTGGAGACGTTGCGGGAGGTTGGGAGAGGATAGCGGGAAGGCGATGTATTGGATTGCCAGATTGCCTTCGGGAGCCCCCCATGGTAATGGATGGACGCAAGAAGGAACACCTCATGCAGCTCCCCGAGCCTCCAAACCCGACACCGGAAAATCCGAAGAACGCGAGATGGGTTATTGTGCTGTGCATCATCGCGGTACTCCTCGCGTTGATTGCGATCCTGGGCCCGCTCGCTCTAGGCGCGTATTGGGTATGGGAGGTCAAAAGGGAGCCGGAAAAGAAGGTGGATTTCGTTC
>CAXTTX010000277.1:3650-6034 GCA_964247045.1 uncultured Verrucomicrobiales bacterium
TTTTTTACAACCCGTCTCCGCGGGGTTCTGTCGTCCCTACGGGACTTAGAAATCGTGAGGGCACGAACCCACCCACCACTGAAGTGGTGGGCTACTTTCCGATACCGGGGGTGACGTGCCGCTGATGGAGTGTTGATGCAGACGTTGGCGGCGTTATGGCCGACCGGAGATCGGCCCTCCTTAGAAGATTTCAGCGGTTGCGGGTGCCGAAGCGGGGCTTGGGCTTTTCCTCGGCTTCAGGTGCATCGGTGGAGGGAGGGCGGTTTTTGTAGCGGAGGATGCCGTAGTCCTTGAGGTTGTGCATGAAGGTCTTGAGATCGAGGGCGATGTCGTTATCGACGGCCATGGCACCGAGCATGCCCTGGCCTTTCTTGATGCCGTCGAGGACATCGCCGGCCTTGCGGGTGGTGGCAGCGAGCTCGTCGATGGCCCTGGGGAATTTTTGCAGGGCGGGCTTGATCTCGGCGATGGCGGCGTCGGCGTTCCGGAGGGTGTTATCGAGATTGGCAGCGGTCTTCTTGATCGAGGCGATGGCTTCGCGCGCTTCGTCGACGGTGGGCTCGAACTTGGCGCTGGTGGCGTTCCATTTTTCGGCGGAGGAGGAGAAGCTGGCGAGGGTGCTGTCGAAGTTTTTCAGGTTTTGCTCGGAGAGCATGGAACCGTTGATCTTACCGGCAGCCGCTTTAATTTCGCCGCTGGCGGCGCGGATATCGACAACGGCGGCGTCCACTTTGGCGATGGATTGCTCCGCCTGGCGGGTGATGCGCAGGACGTCCTCGGTGAGGTTCTGGGCATTGTCCTGAATGGCATCGAAACCGGTGAGGCCGGCTCCTTCCAGGCGGCTGTCCGGTTCGATGAAGCCGCTGGTCCGGTCGGCGGGGGGATCGATGACGATGAGCTTGTCGCCCAGGAGGGTGGCGGAGCTGATCTGGAATTTGGCGCCCTTCGGGATCTTGATGGCGGAAACGATGGAAAGCTCGACCTCGACGCGGACGGCATCGTTGAGCACGGGAAGGCTGGAAACCTTGCCGATTCTCGCGCCTCCCATGCGGACTTCCGAGCCCTTGATGACGCCGGAGGCATCATCGAAAATGATGGTGAGGAAGTAGTGGCCCTTGATCCGCTCGCCGAAGCGGCCGAACTGGAGAACGAGGCCGCCCAAGAGGAGGCAGCCGATGAAGACGAAGATGCCGACGTAGAGTTCGGTGCGCTTTTTCTCTCCGGGCATAGGCTATTGATAACAGGTTTCCGGGGAATTCAAACCGGCAAAATGGATGCCGGGGGGAGGAAAAGAGAAACCACGAAATCCACGAAGGGACACGAAACGAGGAAGTCGTGAAGGTCGGAATCGGGACGACCGTACCGCAGTCCGGAATCCGGCAGCGGCTCCATCGTCGGCGCGGCGGGACGCCACGCCCTACCCTTTTCCGGCCCACGGTTCGCCGGAGTCGCCTTCGATGAAGGCACGAAGTTCCGGGTCCTTGGTTGCCTTGAGTTCCTCCGGGGTGCCGATCCAGGAGACCTTGCCTTCCTTCATGAAGGCGACGCGGTCGGCGATGTGGAAGACGCTGCGCATCTCGTGGGTGACGACGATATTGGTCATGCCGCGTTCGCGCTGGAGGTCCTTGATGAGGTGGTCGATGGAATCGGCGGTGATGGGGTCGAGGCCGGCGTGGGGTTCGTCGTAGAGGACGCAGGCGGGCTGGCTGACGACCGCACGGGCGAGGGCGACGCGCTTGCGCATGCCGCCGGAGAGTTCGGACGGGAGTTTCTTTTCCTGGCCGGGGAGCCGGACGGTTTCCAATGCCTCGGTGACACGAGAGGAGATTTCCTTCCGGTCTTTCACGCCATTTTCCCGGAGGGGGAAGGCAACATTCTCGGCGACGGTGAGGGAATCGAAGAGGGCGCCGCCCTGGAACATCATGCCCATCTGTTTGCGGATGGGGCCGAGTTGGCGCTCCTTGAGGCCGCAGATGTCCTGGCCATCGACGGTGAGACTGCCGCCGGTGGCGCAGATGAGGCCAGGGAGGTGCTTGAGCAGGACGGATTTCCCGCCGCCGGAACTGCCGAGGATGACGAGGGTCTCGCCTTTGAAGACATCGAGGTCGACGCCTTTCAGAACCTCGTTGCGGCCGAAGCGCTGGGTGAGGCCGCGGATGCGGATGAAGGGTTCGGCGGCAGCCATGCGCGACACCATGGGCGCGGGTGGGGGCGGAGGCAAGCAGCGAGGTTTCAGAAGACGGCTGATAGTTTTTCCACCTTCGTGCTGGAAACCATCATCACGACGTTGTCGCCATCGGACCAGCGGGCGGAGGCCCAGCCGCCATTTTGGGCAAGGGCCGGATGGCCGTCCGTGGGGAAATCCCCCCGGATGTCCTCGCGGC
>CAXTTX010000277.1:6044-7520 GCA_964247045.1 uncultured Verrucomicrobiales bacterium
CGATGTGGAAGCAGAGGAGCGAGCCGCGCTTTCCGCCGATGAGCAACTCGCGGCAACCGAAGCCGGGCTTGTCGCGGAGGCCGGGTGGCATTTCCGACATGGCGGGGAGCTTGTGGTCGGTGAGATATTTTGCCAGGGCGACGCCACCGGGAGCGGGAAGTTCCGGAACGGAGCCGTGGGTTTCCAAAGTGTGGACGACCTCGTCGCGGACCTGCTCCATGGAGATGGCGTCATTGCTGACGACAAGCGGTGCCTCCGGAGGGCGGGTGAAGAAGAAGGCGAGGGCAATGGCCGCGGCGACGGCCAGCGGGATGGCAAAACGCCGGAAGACAACAGGCGGTCTGACCACCACCTCTTTTTCCACGACGGTGCGGTCCATGGCGGCGAGGATCCGGCCGCGGAGTTCCGGCGGCGGCTTGACGGCGGCGAGTATGCCGATCCACTCGGCATCGGTGGAGTCGTCCGCTTGCGGGTAGTCTCCACGTTCGACGGCGAGGCAGGCGAGAATGTCCTCGCGGAGGTTTTCCGGGAGTTGGACGGAGCCGAGGGCCGTGGCGAAAGCGGCATCGAAAGCACGCTCGTGCGCGAGCCATTCGCCAAGCTCGCGGTTTTCCACGGCGAGCTTGAGGGCTTCGGCGAAGTCCGCGTCGCTGGAGTCCGCGCCGTCGGGGCGGAAGCTGCGGAGGATGAAGCGGGCTTGTTCCTTATCCATGACGTAGCCCTCCGGGATCGATTTGCAGGATGTTCTTCGGCGCGCTGGACGGCTCGTCGGTCATGCGCTTGCGGAGCATTTCCTTTCCGCGCGAGAGGCGGGACATGACGGTGCCGATGGGCACGTCGAGGATTTCGGCGATCTCCTTGTAGCTGTGCTGCTGGAGATAAAAGAGAGCGACGGGAGCGCGGTAGGTTTCATCCAAAGAGGCGAGGAGTTCGAGGGCGCGCTGGCCGTCCATCTGGCGGTCCGCATCGTCGGCAGCTCCCGCGGAGGCTTCCAAGGTGGCCTCGTCGATGGGTTCGTCCGAGAAGCGGGCGGAGCGGCGGCGCTGGTTGAGGAACTCGCGGTGGAGGGTGGTGAAGAGCCAGGTTTTCGCCTTGGAGCGGTCCTTGAGCTGGCTGCCCTTTTTCGCCCAGATGCAGAAGGTTTCCTGGACGAGGTCCGAGGCGCGGTCGACATCACGGGTGAGCGACATCCCGAAGCGGAAAAGCGCCTGGTAATGTGCATCGACCAATTCCGCGAATTCACTCATCAGCGCAGGTGGGAGGGAGATGGGGGGAGTTTATTCCGGGAAATGTGAGATGGGGAGGAATGATGGGTGGTTTTTAAGAAAGAGACAGGGGAAAGTCGGGCGGGAGGACAACGCGCGATAGCGGGGATCTGCCGTCCCTGCGGGACTTGGTATCCGAGAGCACAACAAACCCAGCACTTCAGTGCTGATCTTTATACACAAGTCCTGGATTTAGAGGCTTGGCGGAAAT
>CAXTTX010000278.1:0-362 GCA_964247045.1 uncultured Verrucomicrobiales bacterium
ATGGTGCCGAAGGCCATGCCACCGCCAACAGGGTATTGAGTGACCTTGTCCGACTCGGTAACGGCAACATAAAGGCTGCCGCCGGAGGTGACGATGCCGTGAACGGAGGGAATGCCGCTGATCAATCCCGAGTTAATCACGGCACCGGTGGCGAGGCTGTATTTGCCAATATTTCCCGAGGCGTAGCTGGTGACATAGAGGGCCGAGGTATCCGAGGCCAGGCCCAGCGGCTGCCCCAAACTGCTGATGAAGGGAGCTCCCGCCGGGGTGCCATCGAGAGTGAAGCGATAGACGGCTCCGTTCTGGCTGGCAGCGACGAGGATATGGGTGCTGGTGACGAGAATGCCGGTGGGACCGCCAGG
>CAXTTX010000278.1:372-7478 GCA_964247045.1 uncultured Verrucomicrobiales bacterium
GACGGAAAGGAAGGAGCTATTTACCAGCGAGCCGTCGTTGCGGTATTTGGCGACTTTGCCTGCTTCAAATCTGGAAACGAGGATGTCGGCCTTGGCAAGGTCGGTGGTGACGACGGCAAGGCCGGAGAGGATGAGGAGGAGACCGCGGCGGATGGATTTCATGGTGGCGGGTGTTGAGTGGAAAACGCCGGGCGAGCAGAATGGCCTCGACGGGTAATCTGCCACCTACGCGCTGTTTTGGCGTTTCCGCAAATTGTAAACGATCCCGCAGAGTTCCGGCGGTGCCCGCGATTGGCAGCCAAGGCCATTTTCCGGATGCGGATTCCAAGGTTTTCCTTCCATGAAATTTGCACTAGCCTGCGGCGGATTGATGACCGCCCTGCCCGCTCCCGAAACACCCTCCGCGATCCTTTCGTTCGACTTCGATGGAACCCTGCATAGCCCGGAGGAAAGCCCGCCGGTGCCGACGGCCTTCTTTGACATGATCCGCAAGCTTCGTGAGGAGCAGGGCGTGATCTGGGGGATCAACACCGGGCGCTCGGTGCCGCAGATGCTGGAGGGCTTCGTCGAGAGCCGGTTCCCCTTCTCGCCGGATTGGATGGTGGCCCGCGAGCACGAGATTTACTTCCCGAACAATTTCGGCCGCTGGCTGCCGCACAAGGAATGGAACAAGCGCTGCGACCAGGAAATCCACCGGCTCTTCAAACACGCCAGCAAGCTGCTGCTGCACCTGCGCCGTGAGATCGAGGAACACACCGGGGCGCGCTGGCTGGAAATGGAGGGCGAACCCGCGGGGATCATTTCCCAGTCCGAGGAGGAAATGGAGTGGATCGTGGATCGGATCAGCCCCCTGGTGGCCGCGGAGCCGGAATTGGCGTGGCAGCGGAATTCGATTTACCTGCGGTTCGGCCACCGGGATTTCCACAAGGGCAGCAGCTTGGTAAAGGTGGCGGAGCGCTACGGCCTGCCCGTGGAGCGACGGTTCGCGATCGGCGACAGCCACAATGACTTCGAGATGCTGGAACCGGAAAACGCGGGAATGACCGCCTGCCCGGCGAATGCGGTGCGGGAGATCCGAGAGAAGGTTTTGGCCACGGGCGGGCTGGTGACGCGGGCCTCCCATGGGCATGGCGCGGTGGAGGCGCTGGCGCATTATTTCCCCGGCGTATAAAAATTCCGGTTTTTTAAAAACTTAATTGTTTACAAACCCGAATAATCAATTAGTGTCCAGACAACCTCGCGCGTGCGTGCAAGCAGACTGGGTTCCGGGGGGAAACCACCTGCACTAAATTGCCGCTATCCCCCGCGAGAGGGGATATGTATAAGGCGCGGATTCTGAAAGGAATCCGCGCCTTTTATTTTGCCCGCGAAGGACGGGCCGGAAATCAGCAGAAGATCCGGCCGAGGGCGGGAGGTTTGATTCCTGCGGCGCGGTAAAGGAGTGGCCGGAGGGTTTCGATGAGGCGCCGGGCATCGAGGCTGCCGCGGCAGAGGGCGCGAATGACCTGGAGGCCGCCGGGCAAAGGTCCGTGGCCGAGATAGACGTTTTCCCCGTTCAGGGCGTCCAGTTCCCCGGCCGGCCAATTCGCGGCGAGGGTGCCAGCGGCGTAGACGGAGAGGTAATGGGCTGCGGGAAAGCGGGATTTCAAGGCGGTGAGGCTCTCGTTGTCCGGCTGGAGGTCGTGGCGCTCGCGGGCGGCGAGGTTGCCCGCGAGGAGGAGATCGAATTCCCAGCGGAGGCGGCGGTAGGCGAAGCACTCGCCCATCGCCACGCGGCCGGGGGAGATCCAGTCGAAATAGAGGAGGTTGGAGGAAGCTTCGAGTTCGATTTGGGTGCGCTGGACGTGTCGTGAGCCGGCGTGCGGGATGAAAGGCTCGGGGATCCATTCGAGGAAAGCTCCGGCGCCGACGGTGAATTTCTGGAAGGTTTCGGCGGCTTCGCCCGAGCGGGTGCGGTAGACGCGGGCAGCGGACGGGGTGCTGAGGATGAGTTTCGCGCCGGGGGCGACCTCGATGTTCACGTCGAGGCGGTCGCCGTCGAAGAAGCCGGCTGTGGGATTGACGATGCTCTGGATGAGGTGGCCTTGGTCGAGGTGGGATTTGCTGAGGTGGACGGGGGCGCGGAAGCTCTGGCGGGAGACGTAGGGGACACCGTCCGAGCGGAGTTCGCAGCGGAGGTCGAGGTGACCGCGCAGGGAGGAGCCGGAGACGGAAGGGAGAGATGGGGAAATTGTTCCGCGCGGATTTTTTGTGACAGCCGCCACGGCGGGGGTGCTCGCGCCATCGGATGCCGGGTCGGGCGAGATTGTTTCATCGGGCTGGGATTTGGCTTCAGTTACCGCACCGGAAAAACCGGCGAGTTGGGGCGGAATGAATTCCGCGCTCCCGGGGCCGGCAGGTTGGGGCGGAATGAATTCCGCGCTCCAGTTGGAGCCAGCGGCGGAAAAGCGCCAATCGGAAGGGGTGGCGCAAAGGCCGACTTTGACAGGATTGTTCCGGATATAGGCGCAGGTTTCGTAAAAATGATCCAAATCGCGGATGTCCCGGTCGAAATATTCCGCCATCCAGAGACTACCTGTCCGGCCTTCCGCGGCGTTGATCTTGATGGCGGTCGCGCTTTTCCAGCTCTTGATGATGGTTCCGAGCGGAGTGTCGCCGGTTAGACGCATCAGGACATGGACGTGATTGGGCATGATGCACCAATCGATGAGATGGTATGTGCCGCCGTGGCCGCGGATGAGGGCATTCTGGAGGACTTCCGCGTGGGTTGGGTTCCGCAGGAGGCACGCACCACGGCCGGAATCTTCATAGGTGGCGATCCGCTGCTGGAGTTCCGCCCGGGCGTTGCGGGAGGTTTGGGGGTCGGGGCTAGCAAGAATGATGGCGAGTTCTTTCTTCCAGGCATTCAGCACCCTGGTGGGCAGAGAGTCCGCCAGACGGAAGGTCACGGACTGGACCGACTTGGCGAAATCCCAATGCGGGAGGTAACCGCGATCGTGAAGGCCTTTGTGGCTCATGGGTGGTGGAGGGACAGGAGGAAGAGGAAGACTTGGGGAAATGGGGGCGGAATGAATTCCGCGCTCCAGTCGAATCGGGGCGGAATAAATTCCGCGCTCCGGGCGAGTTGGGGCGGAATGAATTCCGCGGTCCGTTCAGACGAAGAGGTATTCGTGCTTGAGCCAAGCGAGGAGGTCGTCCTTGCCCTTTTCGGACTTGAGGTCGGCGAAGAGGAAGGGGCGCTGGCCGCGCTGGGCCCTGGAGTCGCGGGCCATGACGTCGAGGTCAGCGCCGACGTACGGGGCGAGCTCGGTCTTGTTGATGAGAAGGAGGTCGCTGGTGCGGATGGCGGGGCCGCCCTTGCGGGGGATCTTGTCCCCTTCCGCGACGTCGATGACGTAGATATAGGCATCGACGAGTTCGGGCGAGAAGGTGGCTGATAGATTGTCGCCGCCGCTTTCGATGAGGATGAGTTTGAGATCGGGATGGCGGTTCTCCAGATCAATGACGGCGGCCATGTTCATGCTGGTGTCGTCGCGGATGGCGGTGTGGGGGCAGCCGCCGGTCTCGACGCCGATGACGCGATCGGCGGGCAGGACACCGGCGCGGAGGAGGAACTCGGCGTCCTCGCGGGTATAGATGTCATTGGTGATGACGGCGAGGGAGATCTCATCCTTGAGCCATTGGCTGAGGCGGAGGACGCACATGGTCTTGCCGGAACCGACGGGGCCACCGACACCGAGACGGAAGGGGCGCTTTTTCGGATCTGGAGAATCAGGAAATGAAGAGTCTGGCATGGGCGCGGGCGTGACGGAGTGAAGCGATTTCGATGAGAGGGTTGAACCAGCCATCGACGGGCTGGTGAAGGGAAACGTCGATTTTTCCGCCAAGGGTGACAAGCGTGCGGCGGGCGATCTGCTGGCAGGTGGTCTGGCCGATGCGCATGAGTTTCATGGAGGCGGCGGTGAGGCCGGCGATCATCTGGAAGGCGAAGGCGCGAGCGGCTTGTTCGAGAGGCACGCTGGAAAGCTCGAGCGCGGTGACGACGAGATGGTGGCAGCGTGGCGAGCTTGCGCGGAGTTCGTGGACCAATGGATAGGGATCGAGCTTGGCGAGGAGTTCCAGGCGCTGGGACCCGATGCGGCGGGAAGCATCGCGGAGTTCCGCCGGAACGCGCCAGGCGTCGAGCTCGGCATCGATGCGGAGAAGCTCCGCAGCATCACCAGAAACGGCAGCGGCGTGCGCGCGCGCGAACATGGGAATTTCGAAAGTGAGGAGAGCGGGGAGGATCTGTTTTTCGAGGAAGGCCTCGAGGTCGTCCGCGGTCTTGACGACACCGGCCTCGACGAGTTCTTCCAAGCCGTAGGAATGGGCGTAGGAACCGGAAGGGTAGGCGGTGTCGTTCGCCTGGAGAAGCCAGAGCCAGGGGTCCGTGTTGTTCATGGGGCGTGGGCCATGGCTTTCATCGGGGTGAAAACCACCTCGGGTTCCGAATAGGGCCAATCCTCCCTTAGCAGAAGCTGGGCCATCGCCTCATCGTGAAGGACTTGGATGCGGTCGGGATGGATTTGCGCGGGAAGATGGAGGTTGCCGACTTTCCATGCGACGAGCGCGGCCTGGGCGGGTGATCCGAGGGTCACTTCATAGACAATCTCCGGAAGCTGACGGACGAGGTAGTCCAGACCGTCTTTTTGAAAAATGACACAACCGTCGACGAGGCGGTTCTCCAGATCGAATCCGAACTCGGTGCCGTCCTCGGCAATTCCCCGCCAGCGACGTTTGAGAAAATTCCTTCGCTCGGCGAGAAGCATCACCTGACTCGCGGGGGGGAGCCCGGATTTTTCCGCAAGCATGTTTTGGATGAGATGCATCGGCGGTGGTTAGCTAGCCTATGGCCCAATGGGTTGCAAGGCCGGGAGTGGATGCGGGCGGGCTCGAGGCGTGACGGCCGGGGGGATGATCGCCTCATGCACGCGACTCATGAAGAAGCGAGATCAACGGTCCCGGGTTATTGCCTTGTCCGAGGTGGCAAATTCTTCATCATTACCGGGTTAAAATCATCGGCGACCTGGAGTCAACTCCCCGGTCCTCCCCGCAGCCGCATCATTTATCGCAAGAATTGGAAACCCGCGCGTCAACCCGGCGAACGATTCCACTATTTCCTCCAAAAATCGTGTGATTACCATCGTTCGTCATTTGCCATGAGACACCGGTTTTCACCCTATCTTACGACTGCGATCCAACTGCTGGTCTCCCCTGCCCTCCTGGCGGCGGAACCGGCGCGCCCGGGTGGCCAGATCGTTATTGTGGAAAACGAAGTGGACCGTTCGGCTCCCAACACGGCATGGAGAAAAGCCGCCGCGGGAGACGCGATCCAATGGCAGGAACAGGTCCGCACCGGAGAACTCAGCCGGGCGGCCATCGAACTTTCCACCGGCGGTGTCCTGAGGGTGAGCGAATTGACCAGCCTGCGCCTTCAACCGCCCCCCACCGGGCAGGCGAACGGACGCAGCAAGATCGATTTCGGCAAAGGTGTCGCCTACTTCTTCAGCCGCACGGAAGAAGAGGCGGATATCGAAACCCCTACCGCGAGCCTGAACATCCGGGGCACGGAATTCGCGCTCGAAGTGGGTGGCGATGGAAAAACCACGGTCACGCTGCTGGACGGGGCGGTCGGAATTTCCAACAAATTTGGAGCCGTGGATCTAACCAGCGGCGAGCAGGGAATCGTGGAGCCTGGACGCGCTCCGCAGAAAACCGCGGTGCTCGATGCCTCGGAGCGGATCCAGTGGTTCCTCTACTACCCGGGAATCGTGGATCCCGCGCGTTTCGCGGGACTGGCAAAAGGCCGATTCTCGAAATGCCACGCGGCCTATGCATCGGGCGATCTGCTGGGAGCGTTGGAAGCGCTGCCAAACGCCACCACTCCGGAAGAGCATCGATTCTCCGCGGCGGTGAAACTGGCAAGCGGCCGCATCGATGAAGTGAAAGCCGATCTAGCCGCATCTGGAAATGCCCCGGTCACCGATTCTCTGCGCCTGCTCATCGATGTGGTGAAGAAAACATCCGCCGAAAGCGCGGGTGCCGAGGCGCCTCCAACGCCGGATGGAAAGATGGCGCTGTCCTATGCCCTGCAATCGCAAGGCAACCTGGATGGTGCCTTGAAGGCCGCGCGGGAGGCGACCGTCACCTCGCCGGGGTTTGGACTCGCCTGGGCCCGGGTGGCGGAACTGGAATTCAGTTTCGGGCACCACGCGGAGGCGATCGAAGCGGTGGAGCGAGCGCTCGAATTTTCGCCGCGAAACGCACAGGCTATTTCACTGAAGGGGTATCTGGAAATCTCGAAGAACCGGATTCCCGGAGCGCAGGACTACTTCAACCGGGCCATTGCCATCGATCCCGCGCTGGGCAACGCGTGGCTTGGCCAAGGTCTCGCGTATTTCCAAGCGGGCGACCGGGCAGCGGGATTGCGCTCCATAACCATCGCGGCATCCGTGGAACCCAACCGGTCGTTTTTCCGCAGCTATCTCGGGAAGGCCCTGGTGGAGAACAAGCGCGACGCAAGGGCAGAGAACGAATTGCAGATCGCGCGGCGGCTGGATCCCGGCGATCCCACCGCGCCTCTCTATCAGGCACTACTCGACCAGCGCCGGAGCGCTTATAACAAAGCCATCGACAGCCTTGAGGAATCCGTCGCGCTGAATGACAACCGTGCGATCTACCGTTCCTCGTTCCTGTTGGACAAAGACCGCTCGGTGCGCCACGCAAACCTCGCCTCGATCTATGAAAACGCCGGGATGACCGAAGCGAGCCTGGAGGAGGCGCGACGCTCGGTGGTGAGCGACTATGTGAATCCATCCGCCCACTTGTTCCTCTCCAACAGCATCAACCAAACGCGTGATCCCCGCCGGGTTTCCCTCCGCAATGAAACGCCGTGGTTCAATGAACTGCTCATTGCCAACCTGCTTTCACCGGCAGGCAGCGACCTGCTGGCCCAGAACATTTCCCAACAGGAATACACCGATCTCTTTTCGACTTCTCCTTATGGATTCTCCTCACGGACCTACTACCGCGGCGACGGGGAATTCCTCGCCACCGGTACTGCACAG
>CAXTTX010000279.1:0-7447 GCA_964247045.1 uncultured Verrucomicrobiales bacterium
ATGCCGCTAGCGGAGCGGGCATCTTGTAGGGGCTCGCCGCCCGCCGCGTCCACAACGGCCGCCTCGACATTCCGATGGCGATGGAAGGGCCGCAACGTTACTACCAGATCACGCCACTGGAAGATGTCGCCGCGGATGTGGCCACCACGCTCAACCTGCCTGCGGTGCCGTTCAACTACTCGAATCCCGTGCTGCCCGCCCACCTGCTGGTGCAGGCTATCCGCGCACAGGACAACGAGCGCGCCACCAACCGGGTGACGGATGCCGGGGCCACGCTCGGCCGCGTGCTCTTTTACGACAAGCGGCTCTCGGCGAACCAAACGATCTCCTGTTCTTCCTGCCACCAAGCGGAGCATGGATTCTCCGATCCGGCGCGCTTCAGCACCGGCTTTGAAGGAGGACTCACCTCGCGAAACTCGATGGGGCTGACGAACGCGCGCTACTACCTGCGGGAAAATTTCTTCTGGGACGAACGCGCCGCCACCCTTGAAGACCAGACGCTGATGCCGATCCAGAATCACGTCGAGATGGGGATGACCCTGGACGTCCTGGTCCAGAAGGTGTCGGCGGAGCCTTACTATCAGACGCTGTTCACCACCGCTTTCGGTGACATCACCGTAAGCTCTGACCGGATCTCCAAGGCGCTTGCACAGTTCGTCCGGTCGATCGTTTCCGGCTCATCCAAATACGATCTCGGTGTGCCTACCGGGTTTGCGAACCTCACGGCCCAAGAGAACCAGGGGCGGCAAATTTTCACGGGCGGCGCCGGTGGATGCGCCGCCTGCCACGGCAGCGACAACTTCGTGCCCGGCAACGCCATCTTCAACAACGGGCTGGAGAACCCCTATGTGGATAAGGGTGTCGGTGAGGTCACCGGCCTGACTTCCGACGAGGGATTGTTCAAGGTCCCCTCGCTGCGTAACATCGAGCTCACCGCGCCTTACATGCACGACGGGCGTTTCGCCACGCTGGAGGAGGTGGTGGATTTCTACAACGCGGGCGTCGTGAACCATCCGAACCTCTCACCCCAACTGCGTAACCCGCCCGGTGGGCCGGGTGCCGGACAGCCCCGCAGGCTGAACCTGAACAACGGGCAAAAGGCCGCGCTGGTCGCTTTCCTGAAAACCCTCACCGACCTCTCGGTCACCACGGATCCCAAGTTCTCCGATCCCTTCCGCTACAGCGAACCGTGATCATCACGCAGTTCCACCTTGCCTCCTAGCGGCTTTGTATGGCAAAGCAATGGGCATGACGACGCGCGAAGAGGCAGCGGAACAACTGCGGGTGATCCGTTCGGTGATGGAGCGAGCCACCGTGTTCCGGGCCTTGTCCGGGGAAACGGCCCTCATTGGCGGAGCGGCCGCGCTGGCCGCCGCGTGGCTGTCCGAAGGGCGGGACCGCTGGGCCTGGGCCGGCTGGTGGCTGGGAGGGCTGGCCTTGGTGTTGGCATTCAACATGTTCCAGATCATCCGCGTGCAGAAGTCCACCGGGCGACCGTTTTGGACCCAAGGCCTGAAAGTCGCCCTCCGCGGGGTGATGCCCTCGCTGATCGCGGGTGGATTCATCGGTCTTCTTTTCGTCCGCTTCGATCAGGAAATCCCGGCTGCCTGCATGTGGATCGTCCACTACGGTGTAGCCCTGCTGGCCATCCGCGAGTTTGCCCCGAAATCGATGGCTTGGCTCGGCTGGGCCTTTGTCATCGCCGGAATCATCGGCTTCGCCGGCGCGACAGACGTGATTCACGGGCTCACCGTCTGGATGAGGGACTCGCGGATCAACGCCTCCCATCTCATGGCCATCACTTTTGGCGCGTTTCACTTGATTTACGGCGGATTGATCGTCACCACGAACCGGCGCGAAGACATCGGCCAATGATCGATTTTTCCCAACTGGACCGCACGATCCACGAAAAAGGGAGGCTGTCGATCATGACCTTGCTCACTTCCCGGGCGGAGCCATGGGCATTCCAAGACCTCAAGGCCCAGCTCGACATGTCGGACGGGAATCTCATTACCCACCTGCGTACCTTGGAAAAAGCCGAGTTCATTTCCGGGGAAAAGCTCACGGGTGATGGCCGGCCGCAGACGCTCTATATGCTGACCCCGGCGGGCCGAACCGCGTTCGTCGCCTATTTGGGCGTGCTCGAGCAGATTCTGGGTCTCGGTAAATAATTGCTGGCCGGGGAAGGAAAAGTCCTTGCCAAGACTACACTTTGTGATACAAAGCTAATCGTCATGCAACGCTTTCACCCATCCTCCCGCCCTAATACTTTGCACGGCAAAGTCATTAGAGAACTCGCCGAGAAACGTTTCATGCCTCCCCGCTCCCGCGGGCTGGAGGTTCAGATCGCCACCGACATCGGCATGGATGCCGACACGCGGGCCGCGCTCGAGCGGATCACCTTGCTGGCCAAGACCCGCAAAGTCGCCGTGGCGGGGCGCTTCATGCCGGACGCCGCGGTCGGCGAGCACCTGGCCTCCTTGGGAATCGCGGAGGAGGTGGAGGAGGCCGATTTTTTCAAATTCCGCACGGTGGTGATCCCCTACAGCGGGGTCCGGACCAAACTGCGGCGGACCTGGGAGGAGGCGGGATATCCACTGGAGGATCTCACCTCCCCCCAGGTTCGCAGGGCGCAGGTCGCCATCGGGCTCCTGAAAATGGAAGGAGCCCAGACGCTGGTGATCGGCCACCATGAGGATGCCGAGACGCTGGCGATCTCCGGCGGCCATGGGGCGACCCGCATTTTGGAAGACACCACCGACACCGCGCGACTGCTGTTCGCGCCCGCCTTCGGGGCCGTGTGTCAAACCACTCTCTCGCCACGCCGTGTGTCGTGGCTGGTCCAGCAACTCCGCCTGCGTTGGAGGGACGCGCGGGTGACGTTTCTGGACACGGTTTCGCCGGCGATGATTGCACGTGAGGAGGCGTTGGAACGGCTCCTTTTGGCTTGCAGCAGGGCAATCATCGTCGGCGAACCGGGAGAATCTTCCTGCGAGGCGTTGGTGGAAACCGCGTCACGGCGCGGCAAGCAGGCAAACATCGTCAGCGGCCCGGCGGACCTCGCCGCGCTGACCTTCGAGCGGAACGAGAAAATCGCGCTGTCGGCAGGAGCCTTCGCCATGGATGAGGTCATCCGGGATGTGGCGGAAGCCCTGGTGAACCGTTGACGGGCTCAGCGCCGCTCGAGAATCTCGACCTCGTAGCCGTCCGGATCGGTCACGAAGGCCATCTTGCGGCCGTCCGAGGAGAACTTTTCGCGCCAGCCGGAGGGCCAGATCTCGATACCTGCCTTTTCGACCCCGTCGCAGTATTCGATGATGTCCGGCACGCCGAGGGCGGTGTGCATCAGATCCTCCGGGCAGGTCGCGGTGTATTCCGGCGAGTGGCAAAGCTCGAGGAACACGTCGTTGCCGGGCAATTCCAGAAAAGCGAGGCTGTTGCCCTGCGGGGAATCCTTCATTTCCCGCAGCCCGTAGCCGAGCTTCTGGTAGAAGGCGATGGATTGCTCCATGTTGCGGACGCGGATGCGGGTGTGGAGGAAACGGATCATGGCGGGGGAAATCTGGAACACGGCCGCCGGTTTGCCAAACAGGGATTACGGGGGATTGCGCGTGATTTCTCGTTTGCCACGCGCGGATTGAGACGCGGTTTGCAATCAGCCGGGAGGGATGTTAGCTTGCGGAACCATGAAAACCATTGTCGTCGCGGTAGATTTCTCGAATGCCACGCCCGGAGTGCTGGAGATGGCAAGCCGCATGGCGAAGGCCTTTGGAGCGGAACTGCGCCTGTTCCATGTCATCGAGCCGGAACCGAGCTACACCGCCTACGGCTTCACGCCGGACGAGTTTCCCGCGATGAACACCTTCCAAGAGGAAGCCAAACGCCGGGCGACGATGAAGCTGGAGGAACTCCTCACCACGGTGAAAACCGACCTGCCGAATGCCTCGAGCCACCTGACGGAGGGCAGCCCGCTGCACGCGCTGCTCGATTACGTGAAGGAAAGCAGCGCGGACCTGGTGGTGCTCGGCGCGCACGGCCACGGGGTGATTGCCTCCCTGCTGTTGGGAAGCGTCGCGGAAGGCATGGTCCGGAAAGCGGCGGTGCCGACGCTGGTCGTTCCCGCGCTGGCCAGTTAGAGAAACGCCGGGCGACTCAGTTGTCCCGTGAGAGGGAACCATCCTCGGGAGGAAGGATCTCCCCCGACAGGCGTTTCACACCCTCCGCGGCGAACTCGCTCTGCGGATAGAGGCTCTTCGCCTTGAGATACCAGGAGAGCGCGGAACCAACCTGCTTGGGAGTGCGGCTTTCGAACTTTCGGGCCTTGCTGAGCGCGCTGGTGAAAGGGGCCACCTGAGGTGCGAGGAGTTCAAGCTGACGGCCGAGTTTCGGATCATCCTGGAACTGTTCACGGAGCTTTTCGAGTTGCTCCCAAGCGGCGTAGTTCTGACCGACCTTGCTGAACTCCTCGGCCTTGCCGAGCGCGGTCTCGATCTTCGTGAGGTTCGTCACGATCTGCTTGAAGGCGTCCTCGCGCTTCTCATCGCCACGAATCGCGGGAGCGATCTCATACTGCCGCCGGAGAACCTCGCGGTAGTTGTTTTCGCTCAGGAGCCGGTCGAAATCATTGCGGATACTCACAAGCCCGCCGGTGTTGCTCACGAGGTTGCGGAACTCCGCGAGCTTCGGATTGGTGGGCCAGATCTCGGCGGCGGCCTTGATCTTCTCGGCGGCCTTGTCGCTTTCCTTCGCGAGCAGGTGGGCCTTCGCCTCCTCGATCGCGAGGTCGGACGCGAGGGTGTAGGCGGAAATGGCGCTATCGACCTTGGATGAGGGAAAGTCTTTCGCGGCCAGCTTCAAACGGTCGGCAAGCTGCTTGGTTTTCGTATAGTCGTGGGCCTGGAGCGCGCCGTAGAGTTCGTTGAGATCACGGAAGTAGGTGGCAACACGCCTTTTCTTTTCCAACGGCAGCGTCGCGACCGGCGCGAGATATTCGCCCAGCGCATACGCTTCCATGAGCCGCTGTGAGGCGGAATGAAGTTCATCGCGGGAGAGCATCAGGTCGAAGGCCTCGACATATTTCGAAGTTTCACGGATGGCCTCGTTGGAAAGCGAATCGAGCGAGGAAACCGTGGGGCTGACACCCACGGACTGGGAAAACATCTTGGAGACGTCCGAGTCCTTGTCGATGCGGAGGGTGGAATCCCCGTCCCGCCAGATCTGGTTGTAGAAGCGGGACGCCATGAGGACATGCTCATAGCGGCGCTGGACGAACCACTGCAACATCGTGACCTGGTACTGCGCCTTGGTCCGGATCGCCTGCGCCTCGCTGAGGGCGATGTTGGACTTCTTCAACACTTCGATCTCCGCGATGCGGCGGAGCGTGTCGGCATACTTGAGCGAGTTCATGCCGTCGCCGGGGTTGGTCACCTTGCCTTCCTTGCCCTTGTCCCGCTTTCCGCCGGAACCGTCGACCACATTGCCCTTCTCGTGGCGTGCCATCCAGTCACCGCCGTTGATAATATCATCCTTCTCGCTCTGCATGCTCTCGTTGAGCTTCTTGAGGCCATTGATGTCCTTCTTCGAAAGCATCGACATGTAGATGGACTCGGCGAGGGAGCCGCAGAGATTCGCATCTCCGGGATACGTCGATGCGGAGGGAAGCAGCTTGAAGGCGCCGTAGAGGTCAGGACCGCCCGTCCTGAAAGGTGAAACCGTCGCGAGGATCTCCGCGACCGTCTTGCGATAGCGTGTCGCCGCCTCGTCGCTTTCCGGCGGCTGTGAAAGGTATTTTTCGAAACGGGCCTTCAGCACCCGGTTGTCACCCAGCGGAATCGCGACACCACCAACGGTGATGGTTTCAGCGGAGGGATCCAGCAGCGGGATCTCCTCGCCGAGCGGGCCCTTGGGCTTTTCCTTCTTGTCCTCACCCGGGCCGCTATCCCGTGGTGCGGCCGCAGGCGCCGGCTTCGCTTCCTCAGCCGGTGGTTCATAGACCTTCTGGCCGTACGCAAAACCGGCGAGACAAAGCGGGAGCAGATACCGGAGTTTCATCAAGGTGGGAAAGTGATTTTGTTAGAGGCGGTTGACGCCGGTGGCGACGGCGATGCCGCCCCGCTTGAACTTCACGCGGAACGCGTACTTCTGCCTCGCGGTGATGTTGAGCTTGTTGAACTCCTGCGGGATCTCGACGCCGACGTATTCGTCGCCCGCCGGGGTATCCACCTTCAGGCTGACGAGCTGGCCGTTGTCGGTGGTCCACTGGAGTTTCTCGTCGATCTCGCCCTCCACGACGTACTCGTTGCCCTGCAGGCCATTGCCGTCTTCGAGGAGTTCCCCGACGCTGAGCTTCTGGACATCCCCGAAGGACGCGGACTTTTTCCCCAGAAACGACTTGCCGGCAATGACCAGGATCGCGATCACGACGATCGCGCCGATGATGATTCCGGGATGGAGTTGTGAACTAGCGCGGCGAGCCATGTTTCTGCAGGGTTTCGAAGGGTGAAGCTACCGGTGGAGGGACGGGAAATCGAGGGAGAAAATTCGGTTCAATCCCACTGGGGACGGCGGGCTCCCGCCCAGGCGGCAATGAGCGCCACGACGATGTGCGCCCCGAGCGCATAAAGGCAGGCATTCTGGCCGGACAACCCGGTGTCGATGACCGACTTCACCGCGTCATGCACCTGGGTTTGCAAGGCTTCGACCGACCCGGACCACGCCCAGTAGGCCGAGATGAAGGGGCGGGTGAACATTTCGACGCTCTCCGGAAGGGCAAGCACCGCGCCCGAGAGCGGAAGCTGGAAACCCACGAGATAGATCGAGAGCAACGAGGCCTGCTCCGCGGTGCGCATCAGCGAGGAAACGGCCAGGCAGATCGAAGTCATGGCCGCGTTCACCAGCAGCAGGAATCCGGCGTGCTGGACGAAATCTCCGCGGAACGGCCCGAAGAAGTGCACGAAGAAGGCCATCCACAAGGATTGGCCGATGACGAGGCAGGCCAGGAAAGCGACCTTGGAGGCGAGATAGGCAAAGGGCCGCAGTCCCCCGAATTTCTCCTTTTCGTAAATCAGGCGCTCACCGGCGATCTCGCGGGCGGAATTATTCGAGCCCATCAGCGACAGGAGGACCACCTGGAACATGATGATCCCGGATACAGCCGAGCCGACCTTTGCCTGGTCCGCGCGGACGCTGGCCTCCTGTTGGATCTCCGCCTGAAGGTCGGAGGAGCGGGTGTCCGAAAACCTCCGGATATTGCCGGAGGCCTTCTCGTTGAAGATGGTGACCAGGATCGGGAAAATCAGGATGATGGCGAGCTGCAGGAAGACCTGCCCGCGGTCCCGGAAGAAGATGCGCCACCGTCGCGAGAGCAAGGTCGCAAACTGGCTCATGGCCCCCGGCAGACGGAGTTCCTCAACTTCACCCTCCTCCCCTTCCCCATCCGGATCGGGTG
>CAXTTX010000280.1:0-7361 GCA_964247045.1 uncultured Verrucomicrobiales bacterium
CGTGGGCCTTCACCCTCCTCGGCATCCACGAATACCTCCGCGAGTATCCCACCAAGGAAAAGGTCCTCGCCGCCCGGAAGTTTCTCACCGGAAAATTGAAAGAACTCTGGCGGGGACACGCCACCGCGGATTGGCCGTGGTTCGAGATCACCGCCACCTACGACAATGCCCGGCTTTCCCAGGCGCTCATCCTTTCCGGCAAATCCATGGGAGACGACGTGGCCCTGGAGATCGGCCTGGAATCCCTGCGCTGGCTCGCCTCCATCCAGAAAACCCAGGCGGGCCACTTCCGCCCCATCGGCAGCAACGGGTTTTACACCAAAGGCGGTGCCCGCGCCGACTTCGACCAGCAGCCCGTGGAAGCACAGGCAATGGTTTCCGCCTGCCTCGCCGCCTTCAGGGTCACCGGGGATCCCATCTGGACCGGAGAGGCGAAACGCGCTTTCGAATGGTTCCTCGGCCGCAATGACCTCGGCCAGGCCCTTTACGATTCCGCCAATGGCGGCTGTGGCGATGGCCTGCACGAAGCCCGCGTCAATGCCAACCAGGGCGCTGAATCCTCCCTCGCCTTCCACATCGCCCTCGCGGAGATGAACGCCGCCTCGCACCCCATCCCCACCTCTCCCAATTTACCCTCATGACTTCCGTTTCCATCCAGCGCCACGGGGCGATGCTCCAGCCGGACAGCGCCCGCGTCATCATCCGCTCCTTCATCCCGGCCGATGTGGATAAGATCAAGGCCATCCTCCGCCGCGTCATGTCCCTCACCGAAAAGGAAGTCGCCGCCGAGCTTGCCTCCGTGCACCGGGAGTTCGAATCCCGCCACTACGACATCGAGGAGTTGCTCATCCAGCACTACGAAAAGGTGCAGCACCACATCTTCACTCAGCGTGCCATGTCACGGGAGCGCCAGCTTTTGATTGGGGCTCTCTTCTCCGGCGAATACGCACTGGAATCCGCCGCGATCTTCAATCCCTCCATCGTTGCCCATCCCGATCAGAGCGATGCTCCTCCCGGCGGTCTGCGCTTCATCATGAGCCTGCGCGCCACGGGTGAAGGCCATATCTCCTCCATCGAATTCCGCTCCGGCATCATCCAACAGGAACAGGATCTCACGCTCGATCCCGTCTCGCGCTACGTCGCCATGCCACAGGTGCTGCCAAATCCCACCTACCGCAAGAAGAGCTTCACCCTCAAGTTCCATGAAATGGGTTTCGACAGCGGCTACGCCGACGCCGTGATGGCACCGCTAGAGAACGAGTTCAGCCGCAGCGATCTCAACAAGAGCGTCGGTACCGTCCGCCACGACAACCAGCCCGGCAACCACGAGCTCATGCGCACGCTCGACTGCATCCAGTGGCTCGCCGATTCCAACTATGAACTCAGCTTCTCCTCGAAACTGAACGTCAGCGAGCGCATCATTTTCCCCGTCTCCTCGAATGAAAGCAACGGCATCGAGGATGCCCGCTTCGTCCGCTTCACCGAGGACGATGGCTCCGTCCTCTACTACGCCACCTACACCGCCTACAACGGCAAGGCCATCCTTCCCCAATTCATCGAAACCCGGGACTTCCTCCACTTCCGCGTCCTCACCCTCAACGGCGGTGCCGTCCAGAACAAGGGCATGGCCCTCTTCCCGCGCAAGATCGACGGCCGCTATGTCATGCTCTCCCGCCAGGATGATGAGAACCTCTTCATCATGTTCTCGGACAATCCGCACTATTGGAACGATCCCAAACTGCTCATGCGCCCCGTCGCCACCTGGGAATCGGTGAAAATCGGCAACTGCGGCTCTCCCATCGAAACCAAGGCCGGCTGGCTCGTCATCACGCATGGGGTCGGACCCATGCGCAAGTATTGCATCGGCGCTGTGTTGCTGGATCTCCACGACCCGACAAAAGTCATTGGCCGCCTCAAGGAACCATTGATCTCCCCGGAAGGTGTCGAGCGCGAGGGCTACGTCCCCAACGTCGTCTACAGTTGTGGCTCCCTCCTCCACGGCGACAAGCTCATCCTGCCCTACGCCATGAGCGACAAATTCACCGCCATCGCCAGCATCGACCTGGATGAACTCCTCGCCGCCCTTCTCTCGCCCGCGAAAAAGGCGAAGGCCTGAACTCCGCACCGGTCCGCGGACTCATGAAGGCGGCGGACATCCCGCAGCTCAGGGCCGCACCTTCGCCGGGGCCCGCTTCCCTTTCGGCTTCTTCCCCTCGGACTGCCGGATGTGCGCGTCCACGATGGCACGGATCAGCCCCGGAAAACGGGTTTCCACTTCCGCACAGCGCGACGTGTTTTGCATCTCCACCCCCTGCCGCTCGCCACGGATCAGCCCCGCTTCCCGCAGCGCCTTGAAGTGCGTGGATAGCGTCGATTTCGGGATCGTCTTGTCCTTCACATTCAGGAAATTCGAGCAATTCATCGAACACCCGGAGGCAACGATGTCCATGAAGATGGCCACGCGGACGGGATCCGAGAGGGCATGCAGGATCCCTTCCACGGTAATGTCGTCGATCGAAGGGTGAAACAGCGGCCTCATCTTTTTCTACAATAGCCCGTTGACGGACGCTGTCCATAGTTCACATTTCCTGAACAACGGGATAATGGTGACGGACATCCGTTTCCGCCCGCGGAACCAACATCTAAAAATAGAAGGAAATCATCATGAGCAAACTCACAGGCAAAGTGGCGGTCATCACCGGCGGAAACAGCGGCATGGGTCTCGCCACCGCCCGGCTTTTCGCGGCCGAAGGCGCACAGGTCATCATCACCGGCCGCCGTCAGAAGGATCTGGACGAGGCCGTCGCCAGCATCGGCAACAACGTCGAGGGCGTCCAGGGAGACATCTCGAAGCTGGAAGATCTCGATCGCCTCCACGACCACCTCAAGGCCAGATACGGCCGCGTGGACATCATCTTCGCCAACGCGGGCCTCGGACAATTCGTCCCCTTCGGCAGCGTGACGGAAGAACACTTCGACCTCACCTTCGACGTGAATGTGAGAGGAACCTTCTTCACCGTGCAAAAGCTCCTGCCTCTCGTTCCCGATGGCGGATCGATCATCCTCAATACCTCGATCGCCGCCAACAGCGGCATGGAAGCCTTCAGCGTTTATTCCGCCAGCAAGGCGGCGGTCCGCTCCTTCGCCCGCTCCTGGACGAACGACCTCAAGGAACGGAAGATCCGCGTCAACGCCCTCAGCCCCGGTCCCATCGATACCCCCATCTTCGGCAAGGCCGGCCTCAACGAGGAGCAGGTCGCGGGATTCAAGGAAGGCATCAAGCAACAGGTCCCCCTCGGCCGCGTCGGCCACGTCGATGAGATCGCCAAGCCCGCCTTGTTCCTCGCCTCCGACGATAGCAGCTACATCACCGGCATCGAACTCACCGTCGATGGCGGCATGAGCCAGGTCTGAGTTTTCATCGGGGTTACAGTCAACTCGCGTTCTGCCGCCTTCCCAACAACAGGTGCAAAACTGATACTCTCACCGACACGCCGGCTGACTGATAAATTTCTTTTCCCGATTTCGCATCCTAGAAAAAAACTTAGAAGGATCCGATTCCCCAATCGGATCCAACTATGCCTAAAAAGTTTACTAACCAAGCTTCGTGAATGGCCGGGGCCGACTCGACGATTGCATTTTCGTAGTTTTCGGGAATATCGCGGCCCGCAACTCCAAATAGATGTCCAAAAAGGCGCGAAATCTCCATCAAAGGAAAATCAATACCAACAACAACACCTGCGGCCAACAACTCCGATTGCTCTCCCACTGACACAGGCCTTTCCAAAGAAAGCAATAATCCTCCAAATGCTGCAAAAGTTCGTGAGATCAGACGATACGTGTCGAGAAGAATTTCGATTTCACTCTCTGACTCGCTTTGAGAGCATGAATCCTGAAGCGCGGGACCAAGCTTGAAGTAAGCGGGCAGCAACAAGTGAAACAAGACTTCTGGCACTTCCTCATGGGGGTGCAAGCCGTAATTATCTAGAATACAGGCATAGTCGAAAAGTGGCGAAACTTCTCTAAATCTTCGATAAAATCCGATTGAAGCAAATGAATCTGTGAAATCAGAAATGGATAGTGGGATTCGTGCCGCAATAGTCCGGACTGAGAGTTCTCTAAGGCCTAGGAAGTCATCAAAAAGCGACCAAGCCTCGGATTCGCGGTCTGAGAACTGGAGAATATCCATCATTTCGATGAGCGCACGATAGTCCCGCTCCTTAGAATCAATTCTCAAGGCAAAGAATGCCTCAGCCTTCGACAAGTAACTTGGATCGCTTCGCCAGAGCTTCCCCAGAATGTCGTTTGTAAGGCCGCCTAAATAGATACAGTCGAACTTCCGTTCCAACCGATCTTCTACGATTGCAAAGGCTTCATTCAGGCGACCTTGCCGACATAGGGCCATGGCATACCAATAGTGTGCATGCGGCCACCGTAGCTCCAAGTCAGGATCAAGCGCGAAGGCACGATCCATGAGTAGCAGTGCTTCGGCACAATCGTCCGACGACATCACGAGAACGTTGGCTTTGGTGCACAGTGCTTCCAGCAAGTCAGGTTTTAGCTCCAATGCGCGGTCGAGACATTCCATGCCCTCTTCCTGGCGATTCAGTCTGATCAAGAGGGAACCAAGGTTCTTCCAAGCCTGTGCGTAATTCGGATCCAGCTCCAGGCAACTGCGATAGTGACGTTCCGCTTTTTCCGGTTGCTCCAGCGCACCAAGGATGTTTCCAAGATTGTAATGGTCAATCGCTCTACCGAGTCTATCGACAAAGGGAGTGAAAAGCTCCCTAGCTTTCTTGAGAAGAAGGCGTGAGCCCGTCTTGATCCCTTGCTCAGCAATCACGGACGCCTTCAAAGCAACCAGATTCCAACGTTCTACTTCGTCATATGAATATTTGAGAGCCTTTGATATGGCGACAAGCGCATTTTCGTAGTCGCGCACGTAGTAAAAAACGTGAGCCAATCCTTTCCACGCACTGGCATTTTTCGGGTCAGCGCGGGTTTGGGCGATCAACGTGGCACGTAGAGTTTCGGGAGTGGTATGTCGGAGCATCTCCTCCTGGTTCTCATCGGTTAACCCGTGAAGTTTGATCTGTGTCGCATGAAATCCCGGAGTAGGCTTCACCAAGATCCCGAGGTGCTTAAGAGCGAGATCGACGCTGTCCTCCTCCAAGCGGACTCGAAACCAGCCTTCATCCAAGATCTCTAGCACGACGTTCTCGCTCGTCCTAAATTCACTGCGGAGCTTGTCTTGCTTTTCGACTGATATCGATCGGCTGCTGATAAAGACGATTCGATCAACCGTATCACATGCCTGTGTGATCTTGGGAATATCCTTGCGCAACTTTGATTCCCACCTGGCTTCCATGCTGAATTGAAACGCTGTTTGTGGAATGCCTTGTTGAGGTCCGATCCAAGAACGTACTTCAGCATCTCTTCCGCGATCCCTGCTCTTACCACCCGGAATGATCCGCGAGTATCCTTCCCGAACCAGCAGATCCACACATAAATTTTCAAAACCCCTGGGTTCCAAAGAATTATGAAGCGCAAAAAGGACGGCACTCGGGGCAGCCATGAAAATAGTGATAGATCAGACCAGACTCAAACAGGATCAAGCGGATTCGGCAAAATCTGTAGAAGAAAAACTGTCTCGGGTAGGTCAAAATGTGTTGCCAATCCCTTTTCTTTCCGCCTTTCCGCACTTGCTTAGCCTTCGCTTCCTACCATTTGCAAGCCATGAGTCATATCTGCCGTGGCACGGCAACCTGCTGCGCGAATTCACGTCCTTTTGAAGACTCGCCCAGTCGCCTTGTCCCTTTGTCAGCAAACATTGACTACCCGGCGGCTACGCCCCCACCCTCCTCCCGATGAGCGAACTGATCCTCGGAATCGACCTGGGCACCACCAACTCCGCCGTGGGCGTGGTGGACTCGGGCTTTCCCATCCTGCTTGCAAACGAGGACGGCCGCCGCATCACTCCCAGCGCCGTCTGGATCGGCAAGGAGGGGTCCATCGAGGTCGGTGAAAAGGCCCTGCGCCGCCGCGCTCTGGAGCCGGACCGCGTGGTCACCAGCATCAAGCGCCTGATGGGCCGCCGCTTCGCGGAAATCGACACGGAATTCCCCGTCACCGTGGTATCCGCGGCGGATGGCCAGCCGCGGGTGCTCGGCAAATCGCCGGAAGAAATCAGCGCGGAGATCCTCAAGGAAATGAAACGCGTCGCGGAGTGGCGCATGGGCGCTCAAATCCACAAGGCCGTCATCACCGTTCCCGCCTATTTCCACGACGGCCAGCGCGCCGCCACCAAACGCGCGGGCGAACTCGCCGGACTGGAAGTCGTTAGAATCCTCAACGAACCCACCGCCGCCGCGCTCGCCTACGGCCTCGACAAGCTGGGGGAGAAAGCCCTCGTCGCCGTCTATGACCTCGGCGGCGGCACCTTCGACTTCTCCATCCTCGAAATGCAAGACGGTGTCTTCCAGGTCCTCGCCACCCATGGCGATACCCGCCTCGGCGGAGATGACCTCGACACCCTCATCCTCTCCCACCTCCTCAACCGCGCCGGACTAACAGAACCTTCCGCCGTCGCCCGCGTCCGCCTCACCGCGGAAGCGGAGCGTGTGAAGATCCACCTGTCCGGAAACGACGCCACCGTCTTCCGTGTTCCTTTCTACGAGGGTTCCAGTAGCATCGGGGAAACCATCACCCGTGCGGAACTGGAAACCCTCGCCGCGCCTTGGATCGCACGCACCCTGCGCCATTGCCGCCAGGCGATGGCCGATGCCAACCTGAAACCCGATGACCTCGATGCCATCGTCCTCGTCGGCGGCAGCACCCGCATGCCCGCCGTCCGCCGCGCCGTCGCCGGACTCTTCGCCCGCGAGCCGGACGTCTCCCAGCACCCGGACGAGGCCATCGCGCTCGGTGCCACCATCCAGGGCGGCGTCCTCGCCGGGTCACTACGCCAGGTGATCCTCTTGGATGTCACCCCGCTGAGCCTCGGCATCGAGACCTTCGGCGGCCTGATGAACGTCCTCATTCCCCGCAACACCACCATCCCCTGCAAGGCGGGGGAAATGTTCACCAATGCCGCCGATGGCCAGGCCTCCATGCGCGTCCGCGTCCTTCAAGGCGAACGGGAAATGGCCCGCGACAATTGGGAACTCGGCCTCTTCGACGTCCCTTTCACCCCCTCTCCCAAGGGCCAGGCCCGCGTCGGCGTCCAATTCAAGATCGACGAGAACGGCATTCTCCAGGCCTTGGCACGCGATACCGCCACCGGCACTGACACGATTGTCGAAATCGGCAGTGCCGCGGTCGATGTGGATGACACCGCCGTGGAAGCCATGGTCAGCGAGTCC
>CAXTTX010000281.1:0-4989 GCA_964247045.1 uncultured Verrucomicrobiales bacterium
GGTCCGTCGTCCTGGCCGATGTGGACGCCGTCCGCGTCGATGGCGGCGGCGATGTCCGGAAAGTCGTTCAGGATGAAAGGCACGCCAGCGGCGCGGCAGAGCGGCAGGAGGCGGCGGGCGAGGGCCTCAATTTCCGCAGGGTCAGATCGTTTGGCACGGAGCTGGAGGATATCCGCCCCGCCGGCCAGGAGGGATGCGGTCACGGATTCGGCCGCGTCCGCGGAGACGTAACCGAGGTCAAGGATGGCGTAGAGCAGCGGATCGGGTGGCATCAGGCCTTGCGCTCTTCCAAATATCTCGCGACCCAGCCGATGTCATAGGTCCCGGCGGCGAAGTCCGGGTGGGCAATGATTTCCTGCTGGAAGGGGATGGTGGTCTTGATACCGCGGATCATGAACTCGCTGAGGGCGCGCTTCATGCGGGCGATGGCGATTTCCCGCGAGGCACCGGTGACGATGAGCTTCGCGATCATCGAATCGTAGTACGGCGGGACGGTATAGCCGGAGTAGACGTGGGTGTCCACGCGGACGCCCTTGCCACCCGGAGCGTACCAGAGTTCGATGGTGCCCGGGCTGGGGGTGAAGTTGTTGTAGGGATCCTCCGCGTTGATGCGGCACTCGATGGAGTGGCCGCGGGGCTGGGCATTGAGGACGTGCTCGGATAGCGGCTCGCCGGCGGCGACGCGGATCTGCTCCTTGATGAGCTCGCAACCCATGACTTCCTCTGTCACCGGATGTTCCACCTGGATCCGGGTGTTCATCTCCATGAAGTAGAAATTCTCCGCCTTTTCATCGACGAGATACTCGATGGTTCCGGCGTTCTGGTAACCGATGCTGCTGATGAGCTTCACGGAAGCGTCGCCCATTTTCTTGCGCAGTTCCGGGGTGAGCAGCGGGGAAGGACATTCCTCGATGATCTTCTGGTTGCGGCGCTGCATGGAGCAGTCGCGCTCGCCGAGATGGATGAAGTTCCCATGGGAGTCGGCAATCACCTGGATCTCCACGTGGTGGGGATTGATCACCAGTTTCTCCAGGTAGCAGTCGCCATTGCCGAAGCAAGCGACCGCCTCGTTGGAGGCCGCATGGAAGAGCTTGATGAATTCCTTTTCCTCGAAGCAGGGGCGCATGCCGCGGCCACCGCCGCCGGCGGTCGCCTTGATCATGACGGGAAGACCGATCTTTTTGGCTTCCACCAGGGCGGTTTCCGCATCCGGCATGATGTCCGAGCCGGGGGTGATGGGGACGCCGTTGGCGATGGCGGTGGCGCGCGCGGTGGCCTTGTCGCCCATCTTGGAAATGACTTCGGCGGAGGGCCCGATGAAGGTGATGCCGGCGCTGGCGCAGATTTCCGCGAAGCGGGCGTTTTCCGAAAGGAATCCGTAACCCGGGTGGATGGCATCCGCGCCGGTGATCTCGGCCGCCGCGATGATGCGGTCCATCTTCAGATAGGATTCCTTGCTCGCCGCCGGACCGATGCAGACCGACTCGTCGGCGAGCTGGACGTGCATGGAATCGACATCCGCCTCAGAGTAAACGGCGACGGACTCGATATCGAGCTCGCGGCAGGCGCGGATGATGCGAAGGGCGATTTCGCCGCGGTTGGCGACCAGGACACGCTTGAACATGAAGGGAGTTTGCTAGTGATCAGTGATCAGAAAAGAGAACGTCACTTGATGCGGAAGAGGACGTCGCCGTATTGGACGGGGACGGAGTCTTCGGCGACGGTGGCGATGATCGTGCCGGATTTCTCGGCCTTGATCTCGTTCATGACCTTCATCGCCTCGATGATGCAGAGGGTCTGGCCGACGGAAACCGTGGAGCCGACTTCGACGAAGTTCGGGGCATCCGGGGCGGGCTTGCGGTAGAAGGTGCCGACCATGGGCGAGGTGATCTCGGAGCCTTCGGCGACCGGGGCGGCGGGCGCGGCAGCCGGGGAGCCCGCGGGAAGAGCCGCCGGGGCGGCGGGGGCATAGGAAGGGGCGGCGGCCGGCAGGCTGGCCAGAAGTGACTTCAAATCATCCAGATCCGCGCCTTTCTTGAGCTTCAGGTGGAAGTCCTTCTTGGTGAGGTCGAAATGGGTGAGCCCGTGCTCATTCATGAGTTCGACGATTCGGCGGATTTCCTGGAGTTCCACGGTTGGAGAAGGTTGGAGTTGGGTGAAAGGGCGCCTGTCCGGCGGGACGAGTCGCGTTTGGCCAAGCTAGAGGGAGGGGGGAAAGAGCGTCAAGCGGGAACGGGGGAAGGAGGTGCCCGTCAAAGCCGACAACGGAGACTGAGGAACACGGGTTCTTCTTGTAAATCCGGCTCGGAATCTTCTGATGAACGCATGACGCCGATCACGCGGGAGGACATCGACCGGATGAAGGCGTCGGGTTACGAGGCGCGGACGATGCGTGAGGCGGAGGAAAGGCTGGCCCAGTTGCAGCGGGGTGAAGCGGTGGTGGACAAAATCCGGGCCGCGTTCGCCGGGGTGACGCTGGGCAATGGCATCGGCCTGCGCGAAGCCCGAGGTCTGGACGATTACGAGGACGAGGAGACGCTGGCCAGATTCCGGGCTGAGGATGAAAAGGAAAACTGGGAATTGATTCCGGCGCAAGATCTGGAGGTCTTTCACGACACCCTAAGCTTCTTCGATGCGGATGGCCTCCGTTTCCATCTGCCGGCATTCATGATCTCCGAGCTGCAGGGCGAATGGAAATTCGGTCTCGATTTCAAACTCACGCGTCTGGATGAGCACGGCAGGAGCCGTTTGACCTCGCTTGACTGGAAGCAGAGGCAAGCGGTGCGCGCCTTCCTGATTCATGTGCTGGAGGACCCGGACTATTTGTTCAGCCGCGATGAGATCAAGGGGGCGCTGGAGGTATTCTGGACAGCAGATGCCTGAGTGGAGATTGCGGGCCGGTGCCCCGAAGCCGATTACTCTGGAAAAACCGGGATGGATGGGGCAAGCTGCCCGTTGCGATGGAGATGGAATTCACAAGCTTCCTGGCTTGCCCGACCTGCACTTTCAACCGGTTCGTGCCATCGTGGTATTTTTTCGTTCTGCTGCGCCTGGTGGCGGTATTTCTGGTTTGTCGCGGCCGGCTTGACCCGGTCCGCACGCTGGGGATCGTGGCCCTTTACGAGATTCCTTATTTCTACCTGTGGAGATACTCGGTGTTGGATTCCTACGCGGAGGATTTCCCAGGCTACCCGTCCCATCCCTTCGCCGGGCTTTTCACGATGGCCTTCGATCTGGGTGTTTTCCATCTGGTCACGCTCGTCGCCGCCTCGGGGTTGAGGTTTTTTGCGCCCCCGGCGCTCACCCGGTTCACGATCCGTCGGGCGTTCCTCGCCGCGCTCCTGGTGTTTGGCGTCGCGTTCCTGCAAAATCGCTACGCCTACACCATCGGTTCGAGCGTCCCGGGTTGAGGAACTGGTTCCCCGATTCCGCGCTCGCCAGTCGCCCGGAAGCAGGGCTTACATGCCGCGGTGATTGCCACGCAGCCGCTCAATGTCCTGCCCCGTCCGCCGATGTTGGGGGAATTCGTTCCGCCACATTATTTCCAGCAGCTCAAGCGGGAGGAAATCTGCCGCGGGGACCGGCCGCTGGAGGTGGATCTGGGGTGCGGGGACGGGTCGTTCCTCATCGGGATGGCGGCGGAATACCCGGACCGGGATTTCCTGGGGGTGGAGCGTCTGCTCGGCCGGGTGAAGAAGGTCGGGAAGAAGATCACACGACGGCATCTGGAGAACGCGCAGGTGCTGCGGTTGGAAAGCCGCTATTCGATCGAGTGGCTGCTGCCGGAGGCGTCGGTTTCGCGGTTGCATTTGTTGTGCCCGGACCCGTGGCCGAAGGTGCGGCATCACCGGCGGCGGTTGATGCAGGAGGATTTCTTCGCGGCGGTGGCACGGGTGCTGAAGCCGGGAGGAGAGTTCCTTTTCATGACTGACCATGAGGAATATTTCGATTGGGCGGGTGAAAAACTGGCGGCTTGGGGGAAATTCGAGCGGCTGGAGTGGAAGGAGGATTCGTTTTTCTATCCGAAGACGGATTTCCAACAGCAGTGGGAGGCGGAGGGGAAATGGATGTTCCGGTTGAGGTCGCGGAAGGGGGAAGGATAGGACCGATAGGCAGGATCCGTAGAGATCGGACGTATAGGACCTAGAGGACTGATATCGGGTGAGGCGGACTCGAATGCAATTTGCCTTGGAAGATTTCCCGCATAAATTCGGCGGCAATCACTTGCCCGTTGCCCCCTCGTCCGATCACCGGCTGATTCAGCGGCTTTCACCCAACAGCGAACCATGCCCAAGGCCGCCTATCCCTACAAACTCGATCCGTTGCGTGACGATTGTCCGCTGAACGCCGCGATCCATGTCATCCGCGGCCGGTGGAAGGCATGTATTATCCATGAATTGATCTCCGGTCCCCGCCGCTTCACGGAACTGCGGGCGGCATTTCCCAGCGTGGCGACCCAGGCGCTGTCGATGCAGCTGCGCCAGTTGGAGGCGGACGGCATCATTGACCGGATTGTCATCGAGGGGCGTCCACCTCGTGTCGAATACCGGATCGGCCGCGATGGTGAGGGGTTGCTTGGGATTCTGGATGCGCTGAAGTCCTGGGGGGAAGGTTATCTCGATCGTCAAACGGGGATGAATGAATAAGGGGAGTGGCCCCCGGCAGGACTAAAGGCCAAAGGAGGTCCAATTTTTGGGACGCAGCAGGGAGCGCGTGGCCGGGTAGGCTGGCGCGATGAACCAATCGCTTTTTCGCCGCCGGTTTCCGATCGTTGTTGGGGTCGCCCTTCTTTTTGCGTCCCTTTATTTCATTGCCCATGCGGCTCACTTCTTCGGGGCCCCGCAAATGGTGCTTGGCAAGTATCAAGGCGTGAGGTGGTTGCTGTGGCTCCATATTTTTTGGGGAGCGATGACGCTGGTTACGGGTCCATTTCTCCTGTGGGAGGCGTTCCGGAACCGATACCTGGGGGTCCATCGTTGGTTGGGGATG
>CAXTTX010000281.1:4999-7337 GCA_964247045.1 uncultured Verrucomicrobiales bacterium
ATGACCTATGTGGCCGGAGTCTTGATCAGTGGTGTTTGCGCGGTCGTGCTGTCTGCCACCACGGCGTATGAGGTGAACCGGCCCTATGCCTTCTCGCTTCATGTTTGGGTGGCGGCGTGGCTTTTCGCCACCGGTTTCGCTTTCGTGGCGGTGAAGCAACGGAAGCTGAAGCTGCACAGGGAATGGATGGTCAGGAGCTATTTGTTGACCTTCGCGTTCGTGCTTTCGGCGCTGCTTTTGAAGGTGCCGTTTGTGCAGGGGCTGGGGTCGTTCGGGGAGGTTGCGCCGTCACTTTTTTGGTTCGCGTGGGCGGTGCCGTTGTTTGTTTATGATGTGAGGCTGGGGATGAAACGAGCGTGAAAAAGGTTTTGAATGAATGCCACGGGTGCCGTCGCCCAGGGCAAGAGCAGCCAATGAGGCATCCTTCACGAGAAAGCGGTAAATCACGCGTGATCGCGTGAATGAATGGAGGACCTCTGCCGCCCCTACCGGGGCTCAGTGAGTTAGAAACCGGTTGTCCGGTGGTTCACGCCACCGGCTAAATTCGGGCTGGCCCTCCGGGGCAAGTCGTCGTCAGCGCGGTTTGAGGGTCAGGACGGATTTGTCGACGAAGCCCTCGAGGCGGAGGTTTCCTGAGCTGTCGATGCGGATGGTGACGGCGCCAGCCTTGCCTTGGTTGATGACCTGGATGCCGCGGGATTGCCAGCGCTTCACGGTGGCGGTTCTGAGATGCTGGTCGTCCGGGTAGTCGGAGGAATGGGCGACAATGGCCTGGGGACGGACATGATCGAGAAAGGCATTGCCGGGACAGGCGGCGGTCGGATGGGTTCCCGCGACGATGAGATCGGCGGAAAGGTCGACGCCGGATTCGATGAGGAGCCGTTCGGTTTCCAGGCCGGCGTCGCTGGTGAGAAGGATTTTCCAGCCGCGCCAGTGAAGGCGGAAGACAGCCACCCGTTCATCGGCGGCGAGGTTCTGATAGAAGGGGTCGGGGACGTTGAGCATTTCCAAGCGCGCGCCGTCCGGCATGGGGAGATCGCCGGTGTCGCCGGGGAACATGACTTGCATGCCCACCCCCGCTTCCATCCATTTTTTAAAGTAGCGACTGCGGGCTTCCTCGACGGGAAGGAGCAGGTGACGGATCGGGAATTTCTTCCAGACTTCCGAGCCACCGCCGATGTGCTCCGCATCCGGATGGCTGAGGACGACGGTGTCCGGAGCGATGCCGCGCCGCTGGAGGGAAGGCGCGATGAGGCGGTCGAAGCCATAGCGGTCGCCACAATCGAAGAGCACGGCCTTTCCGGCGGAATCGGCGAAGCAGGACGCGCCGGCGCCGCCATCCAGAGCGTAAACGAGGAGCGAAGGAGAGGTGTCCCCGCGGAGCTGGAAATGCCCGCCGGGAATTTTCGCGAAGAATTCCGCACCGGCGATGGTGAGTTCCGCCAGGCGGGCGTTGCCCCGATTCACCACGCTGGCAAGGGGCGGCAAGGGACGAAGGGCGGTGCCGAGCAGACCCATGACGAGCACGCCATAGAACAAGGGAATCAGGATGATCCCCGCGAGAATCGAGACGGGCGTGACCAAGCCGAAGTGATAGATGGTGAGCGGGGTGGAACCCGCGGCGGCGACGATGGACACGGCGGCCGCCTGGGCGGTCTTGCGGCGGAAGCCGAGCCATCCGCGCTGCCAGCGGTTCATTTGGGTGATGGGCAGGTAGAGTTCCGGCTTTGCCATCCAAGTGAACCCGCGGGTGACAAAATCCGCGCCGATGGCAATGGCGGCGACAACGCTGTAGGATAGCTGGACGCCGGGAAGAAAGAGCAGGCGACCATTCCACAGGGTGGCGACAAGCAAGACGGCACCGAGGGAGTTCAGCAGATCCGGACGGCGGCGTGTTAGAAAGGCGCCGAGAAAGACAGCTGCCATCCACGCGGAACGGACGGCGGGCGGGCTGTTGCCGGTGATCCACGCGTAACCGAAGATCGCGACCAGCAGGAGCAGGATGGAGTTGCGCCGCGGAACTCCGAAAAGGCGAAGGAGCAACCACGCGGTGGCACCCAGCATGGTGACGTGGAGGCCGCTGACCGAGAAGGCATGCAGGGTGCCACTGTTGCGGAAAGCGGCGACGAGTTCCTCGGCATCCGGCGGGGTTTCCCCGATGACGACGGCACGGATCACGGCGGCTTCCCGGGAATTTTGATCCAGCCCGGTGGTGACGGCGGAGCGGAAACCACGCCGTAACCAGTTGCCAAACTTCGCCAAGGGACCGGTGGAGATGGTTCCCGCCATGAAGTCCGCGTTGAATCCCACCGAGACTCCCTGGCGGCGCAACCAGTTC
>CAXTTX010000282.1:0-7326 GCA_964247045.1 uncultured Verrucomicrobiales bacterium
AGAATAGCATCAGGATGGCGCATACCCCCGCGATCTTGGCGTCGAAGATCCTTGAAATCAGCAGGTAGTTCACGCCGATGGCCATCAGGAAAAAGAGCGTGGAAACCGTCGCGATCACCCGGTCAAGCGGGTAAACCATCTCCTTGGCATTCATCTGCCAGGCTTCCGAATCATCCGCGCCGATGAGCTTGAGCACTGCCGCGTTGAGCAGCGGGTTGAGGGGCGAGTGGTAGGTGTCCTCGAACAGGGTGAAGGAAACCGCCTGCTGGCGGGCCTTCTCCGCCTGATAGTAGGCGACCGGCCGGATGAACTTGGTCGTGAAGCCGTTCCCCCGCGCGATTTCCCGGGAGATCTGCGCCTGGTCCATCGCCTGCGGCGAGTTGAGACCTTGGAACAGGACGAACAGGTTGCCCAGGGTCAGGATGATCAGGAGGAGGAAAAACAGGCTCCGGCGGATAATGATGCCGGTATCGAGCTGCGAGGAATTGATGCTCATGTAAGATGGGGAAGGGAAGCGGGAGACGAAATCACAGCCCCAGGTCCTTCAGCTTGCGCTGCAGGGTCCTGCGGCTGACACCCAGCAGATCCGCGGCGTGAGTCCGGTTTCCACCGGCAAGGGACAAGGCGGCGCGGATCGTGTTGGTCTCAAGCGCATGCAAGTTGAATTCCGCGGGTGCTTCAAGGGAGTTTTTACCGAGAGGCACTTGCGCGGGGACGGGAAGGGTTTGGAAATGGAGGAATTGGGGAAGATGGCGGGCCTCGATGACGGAATCGTTGCTCATGACCACCCCGTGTTCGATGGCCGTCCGCAGTTCCCGGACATTGCCCGGCCACGAGTAGGAAAGCAACAGTTGCATCGCCTCATCGGTCAGGGGCTTCACCGGCCGGTCGTTTTCCCTGGCGAATTCCTGCAGGAAGCTGTTCGCCAGCAGGATGATGTCCTCCTTCCGGGTCCGCAGCGGCGGCATCTCGATTTTGACCACGTTCAGGCGGAAATAGAGGTCCTCGCGGAAGTCCCCGCGGTCCACGAGTTCGCGCAGATTCTTGTTGGTGGCGGCGATGACCCGGACATCCACCTTGATCGGGGTGTTCGAGCCCACCCGTTCCAAAGTGCGTTCCGACAGGATCCGCAGCAATTTCACCTGGGTCGATGCGTCGATTTCCCCGATCTCATCGAGAAACAGGGTCCCGCCGTCCGCCTGCTCGAAGCGGCCGATCCGCCGCTGGGCCGCGCCGGTGAAGGCTCCCTTTTCATGGCCGAAGAGCTCGCTTTCGAGCAACTGCGGCGAAAGCGCGGCGCAGTGGACGAGGACCATCTTCGCCGCCGGGCGACCGGACAAATGGTGCAGGGTGTGGGCCACGACTTCCTTGCCGGTACCGGATTCGCCTTCGATCAGGATTGTGGCCCGCGTCGGCGCCACTTGTTGGACAAGCTCGGAAACCTTGCGGATCGCGGGTGATTTGCCGATCAGCTTGTCGAGCTTGTGGGATTTTTTGACCTGCTGGGTGAGCTGCTGGTTTTCGGTTTCCAGCGTTTTGGTGCGCAGGGCCCGTTTCAGCAGCATTTCCACCTCGTCGAGGTTCAGGGGCTTGGTGACAAAATGCCAGGCGCCCCGCCGCATCGCTTCCACGGCGGTATCCACGGAGCCGTAGGCGGTCATCATGATCGCGGTCGGCGGCTCCGGCAGTGCCAGCGCCGCGTCCAGCAGGTCCATGCCCGAATCCCCGCCGAGGCGCAGGTCCGTGAGCATCAGTTTGACGGGTTCCGATTTGAGGATGGTCATCGCTTCACTGGTACTGGCGGCGGTGTAGACCTCGAAGTCCTCCTCCAAGGCGCTGCGCAGCCCGTCGCGGGTCGCACGTTCATCCTCAACGATGAGAAGAGTGGGGAGCATGGGTGAATTTTTCGGGGATTCAGAGATCAATGACCGGCTCGGATTCGGGCGGGCCCAGCAGGCGCACGGAGCGTTCGGTCCGTGGCAGGTGGATGAGCACCCGGGTGCCTTGGTTTTCCTCGCTTTCGATGGCGATTTCGCCGCCGTGCTCGCGGATGATCCGGCGGACGATCAGCAGCCCGAGGCCGGAGCCTGAGGATTTGGTGGTCCGGTAGGGTTCGAAGATCGACCCCATGTGCTCCGGAGAGATGCCGGTCCCGTTGTCCTCGATGGAAATGACGTATTCGTAGTCGTTCACCCGGGTCCGCAGGGTGATGCGGCCATCCGGACGGGAGATTGCCTGGTAGGCGTTGCGGATCAGGTTGTAGAAGACCTGCTGGAACTGGCCAGCATCCACGGTGGCGGGCGGCAGGGATTCCGCGAGGTCGAGTTGGACGGCGATTTTCCGGGACTCCAGTTCGGGCTCCAGCAGCCTCAGGGACTCGCGGAGCAACTGGTGCAGGTCCTGGCGTTCCCGGCGCGGGGCGGTCGGCCGCACCGCGTGGAGGAAGTTCTTCAAAATGGTGTCCAGCCGCTGGATCTCCTCGCGGGCGGTGGCCAGGTTCGCCTCCAGCGGCTTGCGGTCACCGGGCGGTAGTTTCCGGAGTTTCCGCCCCAGCAACTGGAGGTGGATGTCCAGCGAGTTGAGCGGATTGCCGATCTCATGGGCGACTCCCGCTGCCAGCAGGGTCAGGGCGTTGAGGCGTTCGGACTCGAGGGTTTCCTCCGCCTCGGCACGCGTGCTCGTCAGGTCGCGGACCAGCATGACGTAGCCCAGCGGTCGTTCGTCCTCATCATCCTCATCGATGGGGGCGAGATAGAAATTGAGGAAGCGGTTTTCCGGATAATAGACCTCCAGATCCCGGCTGATCGTCCGGCCCGGCTTGCCGAGCGCCTCCCACTCCAGCCCACGGATCTGCGAGGAGATGTGCTCGCCGACCGCTTTGTCCGGATCCAGGCCGAAAAACTGACAGGCGGCGTGGTTGAGGAACCCGATTTTGCCGTGCGGGTCGAGGATGATCACCCCTTCGTGGAGGGCCTCGAAGACCTTTTCCAAAAAGCCCTTCTCGCGGATCAGGCGGGTGACGATCTGCTGCACGTCCCCGGGCACCACGCGGTCCAGGCGGGACACGAGCTTCTCCAGGAAACCGGATTTCACCTTGCCGGCTTTGGATTTCCGGTGTTCAGGAAGTGGCATGAGCGAAGTTCTGGTGGTCCTCTGCACCTTCCCCGATCCAGAGCAGGCGCGACAGATTGGCACGGTCCTTGTGGAAAGGCAACTGGCGGCCTGTGTGAATCTTCTGCCTGCCGTGGAGTCCATTTATCGTTGGCAGGGCAAGGTGGAAACGGGCGCGGAAACCCTGGCGATTATCAAGACCACCGTGGGCGTGTATCGGAAATTGGAGACGGTGCTCGCCGAACTTCACCCTTACGAAGTACCGGAAATCATCGCGCTCGCCCCTCAGGAGATCTTCGAGCCTTATCGGGCTTGGCTCGTCGAGCAGGTGGGCTGAGTGGCGATTTTTGCAGCATTTTGGCGTTAAAATGGGGGGCGGATTTGCATTTTCCGTGGCCCAGCAGCACGTTCCAGTAGGGATTTTGTCGATTTTGACAAAATTAGCCTGGGTGCTGATTCCAAGACCCATTCTGGAAATCCCGTGCAAGTCACCTGTTGTAAATGCTTTACGGGTTGCTTTCGAGTCTTTTGGCTCCAGCTGAGGCGGCGAAATGCAACAAATGACAACCTTTTTGAGTTTATTTTTCTGAAAAGGGCGGCGAGGCGGGCCGTGAGGGCGGGTTGGAACGGGTATGGACGCAAGCGGGTTGGATGTTGGCATGCCCCATTGTAGGAAATCCGGGGCCTTATCTCAACCAACCCCGCCTCTGCCAATATGAGTTTGCAGAACGCGCTCCTGAGGAGGAACTTCCGGGGCTCAATAGCGCGCCATTTCCGGATCGATCAGGCGGGCCCAGTCCTCGATGCCTCCGCTCATGGAGAAGGCCATTTCCACGCCGTGGGAGCGGAGGAAATTGGCCGCCCGCAGGGAGCGCATGCCGTGGTGGCAATAGACCACCACCCCCCGGCCGGTGTCGGCCGTGAGTTTGGACAGGGATTCGGGAAAGATTCCCAGAGGCACCCATTCGTTGCCCTCGATCTGGCAGATCGCCAGTTCTTCCTGTTCGCGGCAGTCGATCAGCCGTGGGCGTTGGCCCGCGGGTAGCGACGCCCATTCCGCGACTTCGGCGGGAGAGACCTCCAGCGTGAACGCGGGATCGGGAAGCGATGGGGATGCCTCGCTCACTCGATGATCACCGGGGTGCCGACCTGCACGTTCTCGAAGAAGTGCTCGGACATGTGGTGGGGCATGCGGATGCAGCCGTGTGAGGCGGCATAGCCGGGGAGATAGCCCGTGTGCATGCCCACGCCGCCGGTGATCCGCATGAAGTTCGGCATCGGCGCGGCGTAGAAGATCTGGTTCGGAGGAATCTTGTCCACGCGGATGTCCACGTTTTCATTGGTGGTCATGCCGGTGGTCTTGTCCTTGAAGACGCCGTAGGCGGAGGACTTGTGGTCCTTGTCCTTCTCCAGGATCTTGTACTTTCCGGCGGGAGTTCCGTGGTCCTCGTTGCCGCTGGAGATCTTGGAAATACCCACCAGGGTGCCACCCTTGTAGAAATAGGCCTTCTGCTGGATGCGGTTGATCTTCACCAGCGGGCTGCCCTGCACGTTGTCGCCGTCCCAATAGGAGATGTCGTCGGGGATGGCTGGCGGCGGATGGTGCGGGCCGCCGGAGACGGGTTTCTGGATGGGGCCACCGACTCCGTTGAGGTAATTCGAGTAGGGGGGAGGCGGAGCTCCGCAGGAACTCATCAGGAAAGCCACCGCTCCCGGAAGGGGCAAGTATTTAAGAAAACTTGATATAAAACCTTTCATGACGCGCGGACCATGCCCGCGAAGCGGCGGGAGGTCAAGCCAAGGGACGCGATGAGGGGGTGGAAACGCGGGCGGTGATTCCAATTGCTGCCCGGAGCCGCAAACCGTTTTCATGGGTTGGATTATGGATGTCGTGGGACTTATCGGTGATGTCGTGGGGTTCCTGTTTCACCTGACCGCGTTCTGGCGGACGCTGCTTTCGCTCGGCGTGGGTACCGGCCTGGTTCTCCTGGCATGCCATTTTGCGGGTGCCAACGCGTGGGATTCGGGGATCGCCATCGGGGGAGCAGTCGCCTCGCTGGTCTTCGGGATCATTTGGGAATTCCGGGCGAGGCGGTGAGACCATTGGCGCTCGATAGGTGGGAACGCGCCACCTGGAAGGATCAAGGGAACCCATCTTCAATCGGATTGACCGGATTTGGGAAAGCGGGGGATGCTCACCCATGCGTTCTTTCCTCGTTCCCGCCGGTGTTGTGTTCCTGTGTGGCGTTGTCGCGGCCGGGGAGAGCGTGCGATTGGTGGTGCTGAAGGTTCCGGCCAAACAGGCGGAGCAGGTCCGGCTTGGCATGAACCATCCGGAACGAGCCGTGAAAGCGGAGACGCTGGATTTCGTGGTCAAGAAGCTCGGAGTGACTCCTTTGGCGGATTTCAGCCAGGACAATCCCTGGAGCGGAGTACCGATTGATATGAAAAAGCCGATGGGTGGCATCATCGTTGATGGTGAAAGCGCCCAGGATCTTGGCGTGAGCCTGCGCTTCCAAGGGAACAAGACGGAGACCGGGACGAACGAACTGCTGGCGACGGAGGTTTATCTCCCGCTCAAGGAGATGGGGTATCATCGCTATCAGACGCTCGAGGGCACGACCATCATTCCCGCCTCCCGATGGATGGAGCGTTCCTGCTGGGCTAACAGCGAGGAGACGCTCATGCTTTGGGAATTCATCACCCGGGATGCGGAGGTTCCCAAAGACGCCCTGCCCCACACGCCGGGGCTGCGGCTGGAGTTCAAATTCTACGATACCGTTCCGTCGGACCTGGACGTTGTGGACCAGGCCAAGCCGGAGGAAAAAGAGAAGGCGCTCCAATGGCTTTCCGGAAAGGCGAAGCTCCGGCGCGAGGCCGTGTTTCATGCGCGGCAGGCGCAGGGCGCGGTCTGGTGCGATGCCTCCGGGGTGATCCAACAGAAGGGGAAAAAGGTCACGGGGGAAGAAACGTCCCTGAATATCGAGTTGGCACCTCTGGCGAGAGGGGAAGCGCCCGTGATCAACCTGACCTTGAGTGGCAAGGGCCCGGAGAAAGGAAAGGCGTTCGAACAGAAGTTGCCGGCGGCGAGTGATTCGGGGATTTGGGGATATGTTCCGCTGAAGGATGTTCCCGGCGCGAACACCCTTGTCTATCGGGTGACGAAGTTGTGAGGCGCATCTGTAGGCAAGGAGCGGGCCGCAGGTTTAGGATAGGGGGAGCGGGTCGAGGCCATGTCCTGAAGGCGGCGTTTGTGCCGCCCCTGCCGGGGCTCAGATATCTTGCTAGGTCCGATTCCGGTGGCTCACGCCACCGGCTACCTTCGGGCTGCCCCTCCGGGGCAAGCGGGGCAAGCGGGGCAAGCGGATTCCTAGTTCCGGAGGGGCGTTAGGAATTAGCTGGTGGCGGGAGCGGCCGGAATCGGATAGAAGAATTGCGGAGCCCCGGCAGGGGCGACAGAATTGCTGTATTCCGGACATGGCCTCGACCCACTTTTCCCTTCATTATCATGTGGTCTTCAGCACGAAGGATCGGGTGCCCGTGATTTCTGAAACCTGGCGTGAGGTATTGCACGCTTACTTGGGAGGGCTCATCCGAAACTTGGACGGCACGCCTGTAGCCATTGGTGGTACCGCGGATCATGTGCATTTGCTCATGGGTTTGAAGGCCACTGCCTGCCTGGCGGATGTGGTCCGGGATCTCAAAGCCAATTCATCCCGGTGGGTGCATGACGAGTGCGGGGTCGGTAAGTTCGGTTGGCAGGAAGGTTACGGCGCGTTCACCGTGAGCTCATCGCAATTGCCGGTGGTCAGGGAGTATATTTCGAAACAGGAGGAGCATCATCGGAAGAGGAGTTTTGAGGAGGAGTATGTGGAGCTTTTGAAAAGGTGCGGGGTGGAATATGACGGGAGATTTCTTTGGTGAGATCTCCGGGGTAAGGCGGCGCTTCTGCCGCCCCTGCCGGGGCTCAGATCTCGCGATATCCGATTCCGGTGGCTTACGCCACCGGCTACCTTCGGGCTGCCCCTGCCGGGGCAAGGATGAAGGGGCACCGATGGCCGGGGCAAGGATGAAGGGGCGTCCATGGCCGGGGCAAGGATGAAGGGGCGTCCATGGCCGGGGCAAGGAAGAGAGGGCGTTTTCCGGGTGGCAGCATTTTGTGCCGCCCCTGCCGGGGCTCAGATCTCGCGATATCCGATTCCGGTGGCTTACGCC
>CAXTTX010000283.1:0-7244 GCA_964247045.1 uncultured Verrucomicrobiales bacterium
AGCACTGATTTGTCGGGGCAAGGGGGCCTCACTTTGGGGCCGGGAGGCGTGTTTTGGTGCATTTTGGCGTCAAAAATGGGGCTAAATTTGCAAAATCCGTGGTGTAGCAGCATTCTCCAGCAGTGTTTTTGTCGTTTTTTGTCATTTTGGACCTCCAGACCGGGAGGTCCGGGAGCGCTTAAGAATTCTTGCAAGCCGATTACTTTCAATGGGTCGTGGGAGAATTGTGGATTTCGGCGGGCGGGAAATGACAACAAATGCCAACTGTTTTGGGATTTATTTTAGCGTGGGACCAAGATTTGAAGGTCCAAGAGGTGAGGGGAAGAGATGAGCGGGGTCGACATGATGGTGCCGGAGCAGTTTGGGGGGCGGGGCCGTGGAGTTTCGCATCGCCTATTTTAGCAAATCCGAGGGGGCGTCTCAACCGATGGCCCGTCTGCCAATACGGATTGTTGCAAGCCGTTGATTTTGGGTGTTCAGCGGGGGGGGGGCATCTTTCCTCCGGAAGGCCGGAACCACGTTGTGGTTCGAATATGGATCGATGGCTGACCCAGGGTAGGCACTCGCGGTTCCCGCTTGCGCCAACCCTGGGCTGTGGTCGCAACGCCGTTGGCGTTGGGAGAGGGGAATTGGGCTGGAGGATTGAACTTTTTAGGTGTTGGAAGACGGGGACGATGGGGCGGAATGAATTCCGCGCTCCGGAAGAGGAAGACGGGGACGATGGGGCGGAATGAATTCCGCGCCCCGGAAGAGGAAGACGGGGATGATGGGGCGGAATGAATTCCGCGCTCCGGGAAGAGGGAGATTATTCCTTTGAACGGGTGTAGGTCAGGAGGCACTCGCCCGGTTCGGGACGGGGGTCGAAATGGCTGAGGGAAAACCCGCGCGATTGGGGGAGGAAATGGGCGGGGATGCCGGTGGCGGTTGGGGACTTGAGGCCGCCGAAGAGGGTGTGCCCGGCGATGGTCAGGTGGAAGTCGTCGATGGCATCGAGTTCGGCGAGGGCGCGGATGAGTTGGCCGCCGCCTTCGCAATGGAGGCGTTCCACGCCATGGCGGGTGGAAAGTTCGGTTAGGAAATCCGGCAGTGACATCCGGTGCAGGGTGAGCCGGGGGAGCAGTTCGGGTGGGATTCCGGGATTTTCGGTTCCGGTCACGAGGAGATGGATGGGACCGCCGGGTTTGGTGAAAATGGGATGGGCCGGGTCGAGGTTTCCGGTGGTGGAAACGATGCAGCGCAGGGGTTGGATCGCCTTGCCGGGGGAGGTGAGGGTCATGCGGTCGGCCTCCAGGGTGCCGCGGCCTATCAGCAGGGCGTCCGCGGGGGAGCGGAGTTCCAGCAGGCGGTCGTGATCGGCGCGCGAGGTCCAGCCGGAGGGGATGGGGGGCGAGGATGAGATTTTGCCGTCGACGGAGACTGCCAAGTTGGTGGAGATCCGGGGGCGGGGCATGACGGGAAGAATCTTTCCCACGGGGCGGAGGGAATGCAAGGGCGGGGGATGGGGACCGGTCCAGGGCGATCTCGTTTTGGAATTTGGAAGCGTAAATGAGGTGGTCCGATGGAAAAGAGTATCCATCGTGGCGAACCAGGGGAAACCATGGCGGCGAATCTTCGATCAACGCGCTTCCTGCCAGGGACAAGAATGTCCTGGCCCTTACGCGCTGCCGCGCGGATGGTGGGGGGATGATGCGCGGTCGTGCCACCTCTCCAAGAACAGGGTGGGCCCGGGGTTCACCCAACCCGACCTTGCCAAACGTGCCGCGAGCGATCATGCAGCGTCACCCCACACGGGGACCCCTGCATGACCCTGCCCGATCTCCCGATCATTCTGACCTTGATCGTCATCGCGATCACGCTCGTCGCCTTCATCCGCGAGTGGGCGGCGCCGGACATCATCGCGATGTCGATTCTCTGCCTGGTCGTGGCGCTGGGCCTGGTGGACGCCAGCAAGATGACGGAGGTTTTCAAGAACGAGGCCCCGCTGACGATTGCGGCGCTTTTCATCATCGGCGGAGCCTTGGAGCAATCCGGGGCGGTGGATCATATCGGCAGGCTTTTGCGGAACAAGCTTTCCGGGAAAGTCCGGATGGCGATTTTTTCCTTCTCGCTGCTGACGGCCTTTTTCAGCGCGTGGATGAACAACACCGCCATCGTGGCGATCATGCTGCCTGTGACGCTCGGCTTCGCCCGTTCGAAAAACATCGCGGCCTCGAAGCTGCTGATGCCCTTGTCGTATGCCTCGATTCTCGGAGGGTGCTGCACGCTCATCGGCACCTCCACGAACATCCTGGTCAACGGGGCGCTGCGCGACCTCAAGGAGCCGACGATGGGCATGTTTGAGCTCGCGCCACTGGGGATTCCGCTGGCGATCGCGGGAATCACCTATCTGACGATCTTCGGGCCGAAATTGATTCCAGACCGTTCGTCGATCACCGGCAGCCTTGAGATCGAGCTGCGGACGACGCCGCTCTATCACATCCTGATTTCCGAAAGCTCCGGACTGGTTGGGAAGAAGCTGGTGGAAACCGCCCTGGCGGACCGCCATTCCGGGATCCACGTGATGGAAGTCCGCCGTGCTGGCGCCCGGGTGATGCTGCCCTTGTCAAAGCTCGTGGTGGAAAAGAACGACCGGTTCATGGTGGCGCTCCACCGCCGGAAGGGCAAGGCGGCCAGCCCGGAAGCCTTTTTCCAGCAGATCGGAGCGTCCCTGCTGTCCACGGTGGATGGCATCGTTTCCGAACTGGTCATCCGCGACGAATCCTCGCTGGGGGGAGTGACCCTGGCGCGTTCCGATTTCCGGCAGAAATACAACTGCGTGGTGTTGGCCGTGCATCGCAATGGGGTGAATATCACCGACCGGATCGCCACCCTGCCACTGGACGTGGGCGACACACTGCTGGTCATTACCGCCCGGAACAACCTGGAGGCCCTTGCGGCCACGCGGGATTTCATCCTCACGGATGATCTTGCCGAGAAGCCGGAGGATGAAATCATCGCGAAGCCGAACGCGCACGTGTTCCTGTCCTGGGCTACGCTCATCGGCGTGGTGTTGGTGGCGACTCTTTCCGATCTGCTGAACCCGGTGTTTTCCTGGGTTCCGGACATTCCGATCCACTATTGCGCAATGGTCGGGGCGCTGGTGTTGCTCTGGTGCAAGGTGCTGACTCCGCGGCAGGCGTATGCCAGCATCGACTGGCAGGTGTTGCTGATGCTCTACGGTCTCCTGGGCCTCGGCATGGCGATGCAGAAAACGGGGACCGCGGAGTGGCTGGCCCGGGCGATGGTGGATGGCGCCAACAATTTCATTTCCCCTGAGCAACTGCCGCTGACGATGCTGTGGATGATTTTCCTGCTCACGCTGCTGCTCACCGAGGTGCTTTCGAACAACGCGACCGCGGTGATGATGGTGCCCATCGTGGTGAAGATGGCGCATGAGCTCCATGTGAGTCCGTGGCCGTTTGTGATCGCGGTGACGGTGGCGGCGTCCACGGCGTTCGCGCTGCCGATGGGGTATCAGACGCACATGATGGTGTATGGGCCGGGGGGGTATAAATTCCGGGATTTCCTGAAGGTAGGGATTCCTCTGAACCTGATGTGCTGGGTGATTTCCTGTCTGCTGATCCCGCTGATCTGGAAGTTCTGAGGGGGGGGCTTTGGAGCCGGATTTCCGGGGCACCCGGCGGATTGACACACGCGTTGTGCGGGTGTGCAATCCCGATGCCGGGTTCACCGGATTTGACCCATGACCGCCCGTCCGTTGTTGTTTTGTTTGCTGGTGCCGTTCCTCCTGGTGACGGCGCGAGGACAGGAGAAGAAAGTTCCCGCAAAGGAGGCAGCCAAAGCGGTTCCGGCGGTGAAGCCCGCGCCGGTGGCTCCGTTGGTGTTGCCGCTGAGCTTTGATCGGAAGCTGAACCGGGATGGTTTTTCCTTCAAGGTGTCCTGGCCGGCGGAGGGGAAGGGGGGCGGGGTGGAGATCACGCCTTCCGGGCTTTCGCAGGACAACTCATCCGTGAGCTGCCGGATTTCCGGTGCGGTGGTGAACGCGGTGGTGGATGACCTGGATGGGGATCATTCGCCGGAGGTCTATGTTTTCACGAAATCGGCGGATGGAAAAGGGGATGTGGTGGCTTTCTCGGTGGATCATGGGAGGAGCCTGGTGCCGGTGGTCATGGCGACGCCGGAGGAGGACGGGGTGAAGGGGTACCGGGGTGGGGATGACTTCAGGTTCGCGGAGAACCGGTTGGTGCGGACGTTTCCGGTTTACAAGGAGGGGGATGCGGACGGTGCGCCGAGCGGGGGATTGAGACAGGTTACTTACCGGCTCTATCAGACGGGGGAGGGGTGGAGTTTGTTGAAGATCCTGGTGGTGGATATTTGAGAGGGGGTGGGATTATTCTTTACCCAAAGTCATTTCGGAAAAGTGCCGGGCTTAATCCTGAGGTGAGTCGCCTAGGAGGGGGTAGCCGTAAACGAACCTTGGCCCGGGAAGGCCGGAACCCGGATGGGGTTCGAATATTTATCCGGTCTTACCCAGGGTAGGCACTCGCGGTTCCCGCTCGTGCCAACCCTGGGCTGTGGGCGCAACGCCGTCGGCGTTGGGAGAGGGCCGGGCATGTGGTCGCAACGCCGTTGGCGTTGGGGGCAGGCATTCGCGACAAAGTCCCAGCGCGGGAAATTTTGTTAGGTCGTTTGCCAAAAGTCGTTTCAGAACCGGCAGAGCTGCGGCCAAGAGGGGGCCGCCATGGTGATGGGAGCGGTCGGAGGACCCTTGCCCCGGAAGTACGGAACCACGTTGTGGTTCGAGAATCTTTCGGACATTACCTGGGGTAGGCGCGTTCGCGCCAACCCCAGGCTGGAAGATTCAACGCCGTTGGCGTTGGGGAGATTCGTGGCAAGCCGAGATGAGAACCTTCGCCTGTTAGTTTTCGTGAGGATCGCCCCAGCCGGACCGTTAGGGATAACGGTCCCTGCCTTGGAGAAGAGGAGCCTGCCTTGAAGAAGAGGGGCCTGCGTTGGAGGGCTGTCAGATTGAGACGTCGACGGTGAGGTCTCCGCCGAGGTGCTCGATGGCATCGGTGAGGACGCTGACATCGGTATTTTCGGGGATCGAGATGACGCCCTGGGCGCGGAACATGAGGTTGCCGCTCATGGGGGCGCTTTCGAGGCCGGTGGTGAGTTCCTCGATGTTGCCGCCGGCACTGGCGACGGCGGCGGTGAGTTCCTTGACGATGCCGGGGCGGTCGTGGCCCATGACGTCCACGGCGAGGGTGCGGCGGGCGGCGGGTTCGGCTTCCTCCTCGCGGGCGAGGGTGACTGTTAGGCCGGTGCCGGGGGCCTGGAGTTCCGCGGTGAGGGCATCCGCGGTGTCCGAGGGGCACTCGATGCGGATGATGCCGGCGAATTGGCCGGCCAGTTTCGCCATGCGGCTTTCCAGCCAGTTCCCGCCGTGGGCGGCGACGGTGTCCGCGAGGGAGCTGACGAGGCCCGGGCGGTCATTGCCCAGCACGGTCATGACGAGATAGGTTTTCATGGAGCGAGAAGGAAGCAGAGCGCGGGGAAAATGCCACTGATTTCCGGCATGGCCCTTGCAGTGGCGGGGCGGGGGAGAGTGGATTTTCTTCCCTCCGCTCTTGTGAAGGGCTGAAAATGTCTCCAGTCTGCGTCCGATTCCGAATGGCGTCCGATTCCGAATAAATACCCCCATGGCCAACGAACACCCGTTCCAGCATCTTTTTGAAACCCTAGGCCGCGTTCCCACCTTCCATTCCGAGTCGGTGAACCGGCAGGCCTACGAGGTTCTTTCGGATATCCTCACGGTGCCGGTGGAGAAGCCGGGCCGCTGCATCCTGCTGCGGGCACCGCGGGCGGGGCATGGCAAGACGCACCTCCTGTCGCGGATCCAGCACCAGCTGGGGGCGTCCCACGAGTTCATCCCGCTGCACGCCTCGTTCGGCTGCCGGATCGATGCGGCCACGGTGATCGACGACACCCTGCGCCGCCTGGTTAGGCAATTGCCTGCTTCGGGCGGGCTGTGCGTGCTGGATCTGGTGACACGGCGCTTGTTCGCCTCCGCGCTGCAACCGCTGGTGAGTTCGGGCGAGGTGCCGTGCCAGGACCGCGAGGGCGCGCTGGCGGCCCTGAGGCTGCGGCCGATCGAGACTTTCGACTTCCATCATCCGAATGCCGTGACGGCCCACTGGGCGCGCGAGAACTTCGAGGTGCTGGGGCAAAGGCTGGGCCTGGAACTCGCGCAGCGGACGAACCTGCCTGTTAGGGAGGTGGCGTTCTGGGTGGACCTGTTATTCCGCTTCGCCGCGGCACCGCTGGAAAACCCGGCGCGGGTGCGCTTGCTGGCGGAAGCCGCCCACGGCGGTACCGGGGAGGAGATCGAGCGGCTGGAAGCCCTGCTGGGACTGCTGGCGCAACTGATGCGGGTGGTGCTGGTCGCCGACGATCTTGAAGGATTTTCGACCGATGAAACCGCGGCCCTCCGGCTGGCGGCTTTCCTCGGCCAACTGCGGCAGTCGGTGGACCGGCTGGATGTGGTTCTCTCGCTGAACCAGGACATCTGGCAGAGCGCCTTCGTGCCGCGGCTGAGCGGCGGCCTGGCCGACCGGCTTTCCGAAGTGGTGGTGGAACTGGAGCCGCTGAAGGAATCCGAAATGGCCTCGCTGCTGGACTCGCGGGTGCCGGGGCTGGGAGAACGTGTTCTTGAAAAAATCGACCGGGGATCGGCCGGAACCCATGCCCGCGGGCTGATCCGCGCGGCAGGTATGGCGTGGCTGAAGGCCACTGCCATGGATTCCGCCCCCGCCGCGGAAGAGGAAGTTCCCACGCCACCGCTGCCGCCGGTGGAGACTCCGCTGCCACTGGTAGAGGCCACGCTGCCGCCAGTCCTGCCCACGGCGGCTCCGCCGGAACCGCTGCCCGTGGCGGAAGCGGTCGCCGAGCCGGTCGCTGAATTTATTGCGGAACCGGTGGTGGAGGCCCCGCCAAGTTTCCCGGAACCGGTTTTTCAAGCCCCGTTGGAATGTTTTCATAGTCCGGTGGAGGCAGCGCTCGCGGCCTTTGAGAAAGCGGATGAAGTCGTTGAGGCTCCGCCAGCGGCCATTGAAAACTCCGAACCGGAAGTGGCATCGGCATTCACTTTTTCCTCGGAGGCCGTGCCGCCTTCGGAAGTGCCTGCCTCGTGGCCGGTTCCTGAATTTTCCCCGCCACCGCCGCTGGCTCCCGTGGAGGCAGTT
>CAXTTX010000284.1:0-7241 GCA_964247045.1 uncultured Verrucomicrobiales bacterium
CGTTAAGGGCCGGTCGCTGACCCGCTCCACCCATTCGGGATCAAAGTCGTTAGCTTCCGCGCCAGCGATGCCGCCCGCAATCGCGGCGACACTGTCGGTATCACCGCCGCAGGCGATTGCCTCACGGACAATCGCTCCAAAATCCCCGCGATGGCGGAGCCAGATGGAGAGCACGGCGCCCATGGTGTGGACCGCGTAGCCGCTCACGCCCCGTCCGAATCCCATTCTTCCGACGAACTCATCCACGGGAATTCCGTCCTCCAGTGCCTGCCTCACCTTTCCCAAAGGGGCACGCCATTCCGGCGATGCCGCCAGTTCATCCATCCAGGCAAGGATCACCTCCCGCCGCGTTTCCCCGTTGACTGCAAAGGCCGCGCAATCCGCCGCCATCATCGCGGCCTCGAGTGCCTTTGGATCGGTGTGGGTTAGCAGCGTCGAGTTCCGCACGAATACGGCCCGCCGTTCCGGATCGTTCGCAAAAAAGGCGCCGATCACCGGAGCCCGCATCACCGGTCCGTTGCCCGCCGAATAGACCCCGTTCTTCCCGGGCCGAAAGCCGAGCCAGAGCTTGATGATCGACTTCGCCGTTGCCAGCCCGATGCCCGCCGGTAAGGCCGCGAACCACCAGCGCAGTTTCTTCGCCAGCAGTTTCTGGAACACCGCCGCGTCGCCGCGGCACTCGAGCAAGGCCTGCGCCACGAAGACCGTGTGCTCGGTATCGTCGCTCAGCATCCCGTGGCCGAGGATGAAGCGCTGCCGCAGCGGTCCTTTCCACCGCTTTCCGATGCGGCGGCGGCTCATACCCTCCGAAGGCAGCCCGAGCGAATCGCCCAGGGCCGTGCCCAGGATGGAATGCGGAATTGACCTTGCCGGTATCATTTCAAGGGGTTTGGGTGGGAACTGTTTTCTGATAGAGTTTCCTCGCGAAATCCAGGATAAGCTCCCGCATCGTGATCTTCTCCCGCCACTCCGCGGGAATTCCTTCGATGCCGTAATACGCTCCCGCGATCTGGCCGAAGATCGCACCCGTGGTGTCCGCGTCATCGCCGAGGTTGACCGCCATCAATGCGCCCTCGCGGAAGTTATCCGATCGATGGAAGGCCCACAGGGCGGCTTCCAGTGACTTCACGACGTAGCCCGATCCCTGGATGTGGGGCGCCTGGCGGGTCTTGAAACTGCCGGCCGCCACCTCACCGATCTCCGGACAGAGTTCGCCGGCGTGCCAACGCCCCTTCACCGGATGGAAGAAGGGCTCGAGCACGTCCTCCTTGCTCCGGCCATTCAATAGCCCCGCGAGAAGGCCGCCCAGGTAACGGCAGGCGTCGATGCAGGCGATCGTCTGGTGCGTGGTTCGCGAGCTTTCGCCCGACATGCGGATCGCCTGGTCCGGATTGTTCGAGTAGAACATCGGCACCGGCGCCAGCCGCATGATCGAGCCATTGCCCGCGTCGTGTTTCCTGTCAGGCCCGCTATAAGGGCTCCGCGTGCGGCGGAATTCATGCAGGGCACCTGATACCGTGCCGCCGATGTCGAAGCAGGTGCCATTCGAGCTCAGGTGGCCGTTCATCATCCAGTCCACGTAGCGCTGGCACTGGTCCATCGGATCGAAACCATTGCATTCCACCAGGCTCTCCGCGAGGCACAGTGCCATCGACGTGTCGTCCGTCCATTGGCCCGGGTTCAGGCTAAAGGGCCCGCCGCCATAGATGCCGTCGATCGGCTTGAAGGTGCCCGGGCTCTTGAATTCGAGCGTCGTGCCGAGCGCGTCGCCGGTCGCCAGGCCAAGCAGGCATCCTTGGTGCCGGACGAGTGCCGGCACGGTGGTGGTTTCGACAGTTGCGGTGGTGGTGTCGGGATCGGTTTTCATGGCGGAGAATTGATGAAATTCGCGGGCACGTGGTCCGTCAGCCACACTCCATTCGCTGACACATAAAATTCTTGTCCCGCCGTGTGCATTTCCGCGGCCCGGATGGTGAGTAGCAGCGGCGATCCGCGCCGCTGCCCCACCTGGCTGGCCGTGGCCGTCGAGGTGCTCAGGTGCACGTGATGGCGCTGTCCCTTCCGGATGCCATCCTTGCGGATGCCGTCGAGAAAGCGGCCCACGGTACCATGATAGAGGATCTCCGGCGGTGTGGCCGGCTCGTAGCTGAGATCCACTTCCACCGAATGCCCCTGGCTGGCGCGGATGCTCTCGCCATCCTCGCTGAAGGCGAAACGCTTCTTGTCGTTGGTATCCACCACGTGCTCCAGCGTTTCATAGTCGATGGCCTGTCCGTGCCGGTTCAGGGCACGGAGCAGTTCATCGACGTTCGTCCAGCCCTGCTCGTCCAGCGTGATGCCAATCTTTTCCGGCTCGTGTCTCAGCACCAGGCTGAGGAACTTGCTGGTTCTTTTCGTTTGTTCTTCCAAAGTCATTTGAATCGATTTGTCAGGGTGGTGTTTCACCCTTTGGTTCTTTTGTGAATGTCCGGGTCACCCGGATCTCCCCGACGATATGCCGGTTGAACTCATCCAGCTCCTCCGCGGGAACCCACAGTTCCTTGTGGACCTGTCCGCCCACCTGTTGCACCTTGTAGCGTGAGAGGAACTCGCGATCCACGTCGAACTCGGTCACATATCCCGAGCCGGAATCCCGGACGTTCCAGTTACTCGCGATCTGGACGGCATATTCCTCGTTGGTGACCGGATAGAAAATCGGTTGTTCCGGCAAGCGAGGCGGGAACGCCTTGAAATCCGCCTGCCGGATCAATTTGAGTTCGTTGGGGCCTACCGGGCGATAAAGCGTTGTCGTGTTCATTCTTCGAGCAAGGTTTGATAAGTATTGAGGTCGTTTTCCGAGAAGCAGCAGAAGATGATTTCAATTTTGGAATCATTCTCCTTCAGGAATGCCTTTACCGTTTCCACGGCTACTTCCGCTGCCTCCTCCGCCGGGTAATTGTAAATACCCGTGCTGATGCACGGAAATGCAATGCTCCCAATGTTATCGGTCTTCGCTACCTCCAACGAATTGCGGTAGCACGACTGGAGCAGTTCTTTCTCTTTCCTTTTCCCGCCGTTCCAAACGGGACCCACCGTGTGAATGATGTACCGTGCGGGCAGACGGCATCCGCGCGTGATCTTCGCTTGGCCTGTCTTGCAACCTCCCAGCAACCGGCACTCGTGCACCAGTTCAGGTCCCGCCGCGCGGTGGATCGCTCCGTCCACGCCTCCACCTCCCAGCAAGCTGCTGTTCGCCGCGTTCACGATGGCGTCCACTTCAAGCTTCGTGATGTCTCCCTGGATGGCTTTCATTTTCCGGTTGGTTCGCTTTTCAGTTCATCGAGTTCCTGTTGGAACCCGCCGCTGAGGATCGGCCACCTGCAGCCGGTTTTCGGATCGAGGTTCTGGTCATCCACATGGAAGCTGGGCGCATAGCGCTCGCGCTTCCATTGGTTGCGCGACCAGAGTTGGAAGAAGCGGCTCAGCCAGGTGAAGAGCAGGGTGGGGGCATAGTCGGGGAAATCCCGCTGCATCAGCAGGAACACATCCGCCGGGCCGCGCTTGTCGCGGATCGCCGCGCGTTCGATCGCATCCAGCACCGGATAGGGCATGAGGTCGCCCTCGTCGGTCTGGGCCGCACCCGCGGGCCGCAGCTCCGCGGTCGGCTGCTGCGCGTTGATCGCCGCCAGTTCCAGAATGTTCGAGCGGCGTCCGTCCTTCATCAGTGGACCATCGGTTTCCAACCAGCGCAGCCATTTTCGCAGCCACGCCTTGTCGATTCCAGCCACCGGCGCCAGCGAACCCGAGGTGTCACCGTCCATCGTCGCATAGCCCACGGCCGCCTCGCTGCGGTTGCTCGTCGAAAGCAAGAGCGAGTTGGTGATGTTCGCGATCATCCAGATCCCCGGCGACCGCACCCGCGCCTGGATGTTCTGCAGCGCGATGTCATCCCGCTCCCAATCCAGCTCCCGTCCCATCGCCTTCCCGATCAAATCCACGTAGCCTTGGTGCAAGGCCGCGACATCCAGCTCATGGTGCTTCGCCCCAATCGCCTCCGCCAGCACCGCCGCGGCCTTCCGCGTCACCTCCCCACTATTCGCCGTCGCTTGATAAGCCGTTGTCAGCAACCGCATCGTCAGATTCTTCGCCACGATCCCACTCTCTTCATCCGTGTCCATCCGTGCATTTGACTTCGCTCCGCTCCGTCCATGTCCGCTGTCGCTCCCATGGTGGTTCTCTTCATTTCCCAGCCCGGCTTTCTTCAGAACCTCGCCGGCATCCCCACGATCCAAAATCAACCTCACCATCATATGGATCAGGCACACCACCGCCGCCGAGTCCGCGCCCCCGCTCAGTGATACCGTGAAACCGCTCGTCCGGCTCTTTCTCAAATAATCAAACAGCGCCAGGCCCACCGCGCGCGTGAATTCCTCTTCCTTCAGCACCCCGGCAGTCTCCCATTCTTCCGCCACCGCCTTTTGGGCGGTGAGGATCCCGCGCTCCGGCCACACGAACTTCACCTGCATGATCGCCGGATGGTTCGCGTCCGGAAGCTGGATCCGGTGGCTCGTCGTGCGCGATTGCGCGAGCCGCGTCAGGTCCAGGTCGATTTCCGCCGTGGTCACCAGCTGGTCCGCATACGAAAAGCGTGGTCCTTCCACCAGCAACTGGCCCGCGCTGGCGATCAGTGTCTGGCCGTCATAGATTGCCCGGCCCGCCTCGTTGCCTAACAAGTTCGAGTAAACATAGCTCACGCCGAAGGCCCGCGAACCCTCGATGACGAAGCGCCGGCGGATGTCCCGCTTGCCAAAGGCAAAGTGGCTGGCGCTGGGATTGAGGATGATATCCACCGCCTGTGCCGAAAGTTCACCGCCGGGGCGCCGCGCCACCCAGGCGTCCTCACAGATTTCAAAACCGAGCCGTACCCCGCCCGCGTCCACCACCAGATCGCCGATGGGAATCTCTTCGCCGTTGTCCGGCGCGAGGAAAACATCGCGTGTCAGCAGCGGCCAGGGCTTGAACCAGCGCGGCTCGTAGTGGATGCCATCGCCCGCGAGGTGGCGCTTGCAGATCAGGGCCACGAGCCTTCCATCCACCGCCAGCGCGGCGGCATTGAAAACGGTGTTGTGATGGAACACCGGCAGGCCCAGCGAGACGATCATGCCATTCGTCTCCGGAAGGATCTCCCGCAGGCAGGCCCACGCCCGCTCGTGCGTGTTCGGCGATAGGAAGGCGTCCTCGCAGCCATAGCCGCTCAGGCACAACTCCGGCAGGCAAACCAGCGAGGCGCCCGCCTCGCGCGCCGCGGCGATGGCTGCCCGCACGTTGGCGGTGTTGCTTTCCCACGCCAGTGGCGTTTGGTTCAGCGCGGTGGCTGCCAAGGCGATCGTTTTCATGCGGGCCTCGCTTTCTGGATGAGGGCAAGCTTCCGGTCATGGAGACCGGTCTCCAGGCCCGCTGGATAGATGTGTGGATTGGCGAGGCGCTTGATCGTCGGATCAAGTCCCTTCAATTGCTCCAGCGTCCGGGCACGCGCAGCCGCGAGGCCCGGCAGTTCGCCGACGGCTTTTCCCTGGCGCAGAAGCGGCTGCAACAGGTCCTCATGGGTGGCGTCCGGGGGGATCAGCCGGTGCCGCAGGATTTCCGCCGGATCGATAATCTTGCAAGGGTCCGGGCAGGCTTCCTCCGCGTTGTAGATCGCGTCCGCGATGAACCGCCCGTCTTTCGAAAAGCGCCGCACCTGCTGCAGGCCGGGAGTCGAAACCTTGATGACCTGCTCGCTGAGCTTGATCCTCGGCTGCCATTGGCCGCTCTCGTCCCGGACTGCCGCCAGCTTGTAAACGCCGCCGAGCGCCGATTGCTCTCCTCCCGTCACCAACCGCGTGCCGACGCCCCAGACGTTGATCTTCGCGCCCTGTTGCTTGAGGTTCTCGATGAGTCCTTCGTCCAGATCGTTCGAGGCCACGATCGCCGCGTCCGGGAAGCCGCCTTCATCGAGAATCAGCCGCGCCTGCTGGCTGAGCCACGCGAGGTCGCCCGAGTCCAGCCGGATGCCTAACAGGCGATGGCCGGTTTCACGGAGTTTCTTGCCGACCTTCACCGCGTTGCGCACGCCTTCCAGCGTGTCATAGGTGTCCACGAGGAAGGTGCAATTCCCCGGCAGGGCCTTGGCGTAATCCTCGAAGGCTTCCAACTCGGTCTCATACGACATCACCCACGAGTGGGCGTGCGTGCCCTTCAGGGGAATGCCATAAACCTTGCCTGCGAGCACGTTCGAGGTCGTTGCGCAGCCACCGATGTGGGCCGCGCGGCTCGCTGCCAGCGCTCCATCCGGCCCTTGCGCCCGGCGCAGGCCCATTTCCAGCACCGGCTCGCCCCTGGCCGCTTGGCAAACCCGCGCAGCTTTTGTCGCGATGAGCGTTTGGAAATTGATGATGTTCAGTAGCGCCGTTTCCAGCAGCTGGCATTGCAGGATCGGCCCGGTGATCCGCAGGATCGGCTGGTGGGGAAAGACCAGCGTGCCTTCCGGCATCGCGTCGATGTCCACCGCCAGCTCCAGTGTCCCGAGGTAATCGAGGAATTCCTTTTTGAAAAGCGGCCCGCCCTCGGCGTCCTTCAGGGTGCCGAGGTATTCCAGATCATCCACTTCAAAGCGGAAGCCCTTGAGCCATTCCATCACGCTGCCCAGTCCGGCACACACCGCATAGCCGCCCTTGAAAGGCAGGCTCCGGAAGAACAGGTGAAACACCGCCTCCCGCGTGTGGCGGCCGCTGGCATGATAGCCGGCGGCCATGGTGAGCTGATAGAGATCCGTCAATAGCGGGCTGTCCGTGTTCATAGGTCGTGGTCTAGAGTTGTTTGGCAAAGGCCATTTGGAAGGCCTCGAAATTCGCCCGTTCCCGCGGCGACGTGTAAACCGCGCACACGACGCGTTGGAAACGTCCATGATAGTCTCCTCCAGGCTGGAGCAGTCGTTGGAAGGCGCCTGCCATTTCCGTTGGATCGTTGCGGAAAACACCGCAGCCCCAGGCTCCCAGCACCAGATTCCTGACGCCGTGCATTACTGCCAGGCGAAGGACCATTTCGGCCCTGCGCCGCAGGGTGGGTATTATCCCCGGAACGGCATCAGGTTCGTTGGCAGCCACCGCCCCGGCATTCGGCGCAGGCGAGGTGATCACCGTGGCGATGACCGGATCCTCCAGCAGAACACCCTCATCATCCCGAATGAACGGGACGCCCGGCGACACAATCGCCAGATCGAG
>CAXTTX010000285.1:0-7238 GCA_964247045.1 uncultured Verrucomicrobiales bacterium
GTGATCTTGCCGCCGTAAGATGACTTCACGGTGATGCCCACGATCTTCTTGCCGAGGGTGCCGCGCCAGGGAGAGAGCTCGCCAAGGATGCAATAGACGATCCAGATGCCAAGGGTGCCGTAGGTGATCCAGGAGAGGGCCACGCCGGCAGAGGCCTGGACCTTCGGATGGTCGAGCGGGTCGGCCATGGGGCTGACCCCGAAGTACGTCACCGAGACCAGATAGAGCACGAGCTGGATGGGCATGACATCGATGATATAGGCGATGGCCCTCTTGAAATTGTTGGCGGGGCGATGATGGAGATGGCGCATGGCAAATGGGTTTTGCGGATGGGGGGCGTTCCATCTGAATGCGGATGGAACAAGGGATGCGGGGATTTACAGGGTTATCGGATCGTGAGCCCGGGGTATTGGAGGTGACAAGGCAAAAGCGGGGCGTGTGGGAGGACGAAACATCCCGTTGTGTGGACTGATACGAACGGCATTTGGCTCAAGGGGCACCGGTAGAGGGGGAACCCGGGTTGGTTTCGCGGTCGCGGGAGGTCACCTCGCGGAAGCGGCGCTCGTAGTCCGCATGATTGGTGCCCATGAGCCGGTCCCACACATTGAAGTACAGGCCATAATTCCCGCGCATCTTCTCGTGATGCATGGCGTGGTTGGTGGTGGTGTTGAGGATCTTGCCGAGGGGGGAATCGATCATCCAGCGGGGATGGATCTCGAAGCCGGTGTGGCCGACGATGTTGTGGGCGATCTGCCAGACCATGAAGATGCCGAAGGCGGCGGGATGGATGGGCATGACGAAGACCACCAGCGGGAAGATGGCAGCCTGGACGACGGCTTCCGCGGGATCGAAGGCATAGGCGGCCCAAGGGCTGGGGTTGTGGGAAAGATGATGGGTGCGGTGGAAGAAGCGGAAGAGCTTGCGATGGTGCATCAGGCGATGGGTCCAGTAGAACCAGGTATCGTGCAGGATAATGGCGCAGGCGATGCTGGTGTAGAACCACCAGACGGGGTAGGCGTTGTAGCGGGTGTAGAATTGCGTCCACCCTTGCTTTGCGGCCAGGATGGTGACGGCACCGACCGCGGCGAAGATGACCACGGAGATGGCGGAATAGAAAATCTCGCGGCGGATCTCGGAGGAAGCGGGGAGTTTCTGGACGACCTTGCGGTGCTTCCACCGGCGGTAGAAGAGGACATAAGCGAGGAGCCAGGCACCCCCGGCGAACATGCCGTAGCGCATGGCGATGAAGACGGAGCTGCGCCCCACATGTTTGAAGAAGTCCAGGATAGGATCGAGGAAGGAGAGGTCGGCGAACATGATATTTAAGCTCTAAATTTTAAGCATTAAATTCCAAACAAAGAGGAAGACGTGGCTGGCGCGGGATTCCTTACCCTCAGTGTGGCGAAGGCGTAGGGTGTTCGGAGTTTGGAGTGGAAACGTGCCGGGCCGCGAAGGCCGGATGGCAGGCGATATCGAGACTGTAGTTGTCCCAGTCAATTGCCAATACCTCCAGTTTCCTCGTCCTGCAGGATGAACAGTGCGGAAGACGAAATGAAATCACCTGCTCGCGTGGACGGGCGAGCCGGTCAAACAAGGTGTTGATCGCCTCCGCCATCAATCCGCCGGGAACGGTGGTTGGACCGGATGCATGGGGGCTATCCCGGCGCCAAGTGAGAACCGTGCTTTCCTCCGCCGCCGTTCCGCAGAATGGACATACCGGAGGAAGCGTGGCTTGGGAGCGCACCGTTGCCCGCGCTTGCACAGCCGCTTCCTGTTTTGCCCAACGCTCGCGGGTATCGTGTGAAATACCGCCCAAACGATCTTCCATCAGACATCCGGGACAGGTCCCATCCGGCTTGGGAAGGACGTTCCGGTCGCACCTATGACAGTAGAGCAACATGGTCGTAGGATCGGGTTGGCGAGTCAGCCCCCCTTGAATGGGTTGCGGTCGGGGGCTTCGTCGTGCGGGACCAGGCCGAGGAGGCCGCGGGTGAGGTGATTGAGCACAGGCTGGCGATGGCGCATCCAGACTTCCATGCGCTGGGGTTTGGCGCCGAGGCGGGCCTTCGGCTCCAGCGCGGTACGGCCGAGGGAAAGGTTTTTGGCACCGGCGCCGATGGCGTCGCCGATGCTTGCGTGGAGGAGGCCTAGATAGAGCGGATGGGTGGCGGAGGCCTCGCGATCAAAGCCGATGTGATACGCCACGGCGGTTTCGCCATCGAGCAGGGTGACGATGAAACCGAGGAGCTTGTCGTCCTTGTCGAAGACGCCCTTGTGAAGCGCACGGGAACCGGCGGAGCGGGCTAGGGCACTGAAGTATCCGGGATGGAGGGTGAAAGGGCGGAAGGCAGCGTTCTCATGAACCTGGAGATACAGTTCGTGCAGGCGCGTCGGGGGAATGGAGGCGGGGTCAAAGGGACGCAAGGTGAGGCCCCCGGCTTGCAGGGGCTCGAGGATTTGCTTCCGGACGGAGCTGCGGTATTTCGAGGCGAGGCTGGCGAGGTAGTCGTCGTGGGTCTTCCAGGCGGGAGCGAGAGCGAGGACCATGTTTGGCTCGGTCTCGACGCTGCGGTAGGAGAGGCCCTGCAAGGAACCGACGGCTTTGGTTTCGAGGTCGGTGATATCCTTGATGAGGATGAAGCCTGCCTGGCCGACGAGCTTGTCGGCGCGGCGGACACGGTAAAGCAACTCGGCGACGGCGGGCCACACGGCCTCGGGGGAAACCTCCGGGGACATGGCCACGGCATGCATGCCGTAGCTGAGCAAGTTGCCGCAGACGAGGACGCGTTCGCTGAGCTTGCCGATGATGGCGGCACCGCTGTCGGCGGCGGCTTTTTCGAAGAGCTTCTTGAGCCTGGCGCGTTTGCCGCCCGCGGGCTCCGGCCCCGTGCCGGGGACGGGACGCATGCGGCCGGGTTCCAGCTCGGCCCACTGCATGACGACGGCGGCGAGCAGGTGACCCTGGTCGTCGCTGATCAGGCCGTAGCGGGGCTGGAGGCAGGCGGGCGGAACGGTTTCCAGCATTTGCAGATAGTCGCGGCTGAGGAACCAGGACTGTCCCGCGGTGACCGCATCCCAGAGTCCGGGGTTCAACTGCGTGATGGAGTCGGCGATCGCGAAGCGGAAGCCGGTGGGACGGCGCAATCGCTGGCGGGCGTTCAGCTTGTCCTTGAGCTTGGAGAGGGGTGGCATGGGTGGTGGAGTTTTAAAAGCCCGGCGCGGAATTCGAAAACGTCGCGCCGGAGGCGGCTTGACGTTCCTGCCGATGGAAACTAATCTGTCACAATGGTCGGGGGGTGGTCCAGACATCTCAAGAGGGTAGTGTGTCCACATGCCCGCGAGGTTCCGGTAACGGATCCGCGCTGTTTCGTGATCCTGCAGCGCTTCAGCGCGATGGAGGATTGTCCGGAGGATTGGCCGGATGACTGGAGACCGAATGGCGCCCCGATGGTGCGGCGCTGGTCGACGGTATATCGGCTGGATTCGGCGCGAAGTGGCAAGTCGATCTGCCTGAAGGTGGTGAACGGAGGAACCCGCGCTCTGGAGGAATCGGAGAAGCTCCACGCGGCGCTGCGCCATTATCACGCGAGATCGGACCGTGATAAAGGCTACACGGTGCCGGAGCCCTATGGATGGGTGCCCGAGCATGCGGCCGTGATCATGGAGTGGGTCGAGGGCCTGACCTATGGAGACATGCTCAAGCGGGAGTTGTTTTCCAGGAAGCGGCGGCATGAAAATCTCCGCAAGGTGGGGGGATGGCTGCGCTGGTTCCACGAGCAATCGCCAGTGGAGAGCGAGAGCCTGGAGAAGCTGGGGCAATTGAGGGGCATCACGAAGGTTTTCCGGAAGGCAGGGGATGTGAAGAAGGAGGCGGCGTCCCACGACCCGCTGCTGCGGAGGTATCTGGAGGTGGCCGGGAAGTCGGCGGGAGTGCTGCAGGGGGCGGAGATCGATTGCGCGATGCTCCACGGCGACTTCAAGCCGACGAACGTGCTGATTTCCCCGGCCGGGGTGGTGACGGGCATCGATATCGCGGACGGAAGAAGGGGGCCGGTGAGCCACGACATCTGCCGGTTCCTGAGCGACGTGGATTTCTACAGGAATCTGTTAGGCAGGCGCTTCGCCCTGGGGCCGGTACCGAGATCGAATGATTTCGAGGCTTTTCTTTCCGGCTATGGCGGACGCGCGGCGGAGATTGGCAGGCGGGCGTTCGGGTATTTGTATTTTCTAACTATCCTGAGCGTGCTGGTGAACCAGCGGAAGAAATTCCAGGGCGGGACGGTGGCGATGATCCGGCTGGCGATCTTCCGGCGAATCGCGAAAGAGCTTTCGGATGAGATGTCACCGCCGGCGGGCCGCATGGCCGCCGCAGGAGTACCGGGATGGATGAGGTGGCGCTTGCTGCCGCCGGTCATCATGGAATGGGCGCTGGTGATTTGGGATAGGGAGCTGGTGAGGTTGTTTGTGTGAGGGGAGAATGGCCTGACGGGCATTGTTCCGTGGGTAGAAAACGGGCAACCGCAAAAGAGAGGACGGAGTTCAAAGGAAGTGAGGTCGAGGTAGATTGAGAACGACGGGAAAAATAACGCTTTACAGGTAACCAAATGGTTGCCTATGTTTCGCGCATGGATGATGTTTTCAAAGCCCTCGCCGACAAGAGCCGGCGGCGGCTGCTGGACCAACTCCACGCCCGGAACGGACAGACGCTTGGCGAGCTGTGCCACGGGCTCGACATGACGCGCCAGGCGGTGATGAAGCACCTCGGGATCCTCGAGGCGGCGAATCTCATCGCCACGGTGAAACGCGGGCGGGAGAAGCTGCACTACCTGAATCCGGTGCCGATCCACGAGATCGGCGTGCGCTGGATCGGGAAGTTCGAGGTGCAGCGGCTCGACACGCTCGCGAAATTGAAACGAAACCTCGAATCCTAACAACACAACCAGCCACCAACATGAACACCATGACAACGAATGCCCCGAAACTCGTCTATGTTTCCCAAATCCGCACGACTCCCGCGAAGCTATGGGAGGCGTTGACAAACCCCGACTTCATCGAGCAGTACTTCTTCGGCTGCCGCAACACTTCCACGTGGAAAGTCGGAGATGTGATCGAGAGCCGCGATCCGGAGGGCGAACTGTCGTGGAAAGGCAATATCCTGAAGAGCGTGCCTGAGAAGGAAGTGAGCTTCACCTTCGACCACCTGACCGATGAACCTCCATCGACCGTGCACTTCCGGATCGCGCTGCCGGGCGAGGTTGACGGTCTGGAGAAAGACCATGTGCAACTGACGATCATTCACGAGGACTTCCAGGAAGTGAGCCCGATCCGCGACCGCGTGAAGAACGGCTGGCCGGGCATCATCGCGGGTATCAAGTCGCTACTGGAGACGGGATCGGTGGCGGAGCTGCCGAAGCCTTGCTGCGACGAGAAGCACTAGGTCCCCGATATTGAATTCCAAACCAAGGGAATACTTGCTTCATCGAAGGCGCTCTCCGCAAGGGGAACGCCTTCTCATTCCGTTCTATCTGGCTTTCTGAAAGATTCCGGTGGCGGTCTGGAGGAAAAGATCGCGGGCGGTCCATTGATCGCCGCTGGTGCATTGCACCATGAAAATCGCGATCATGCCGGTCTCCGGATTGACAGATAGATCGGTACCATAGGCACCGTCGTGTCCGAACATACCGTCGCGCAGGTGATAGCCGAGACTGTAGGGTGCGTTGGTGGTTCCGGTTTGTTGTTTCCGCAGTTCATCCATCGCCGCGGGGGAAAGATAGCGTTTGCCATCCAGCTCGCCGTTGTTGGCGAGGAGCAGGCCATAGCGAAGAATGTCATGCGTGGTGGAGAAGAGACCTCCCCCGGCTTCGGGGAAGCGGTGGACGCGGTCGCTGTAAGGTTTGCTCAGGAACCCGATGCCGCCACGCACGTAGGCTGAGCCTGTCTTGTCAGGGCCGTAGGCGTTGGCCAGCCGGGCGATCTGCGCTTCGCTGGGCCAGAAGGTGGTTTCGGTCATGCCGAGCGGGTCGAAGAAGCGTTTTTGCAGAAAGTCCTCGTAGGCCATGCCACTGAGGATCTCAACGACCCGGGCCGCGAGGTTCATGCCTTGGTTGCCATAGGCGTATTTGTCACCCGGCTGCCACTGGAGCGGCCCGGTGACGGAAGCGAGGGCGCGGGCCTTGAGCGACGTGCTGTCTGCTCCCGCGGCCTGCTGCAGCTCGGAAAGCGCGGCGAGACCGCTGGTGTGGCTGAGCAAATGGCGAATGGTCACCGGGCGTGCGGGTAGCACGAGCAAGACATGGTCCTTGTCCTTCTCCGCGACGACCATCCACTTGTCGAGTTGGGGGATGAATTTGGTCACGGGATCGTCCAGGCTCACCTTGCCCTCGTCCACGAGCATCATGATGGAGGCACCGGCGAACATCTTGGTCATCGACGCTACCCAGAAGACATTGTCCTCGCTGATGGGTTTCGCCGCCTCCACATCGGCATGGCCGATGAGGTTCTTGTAGCGCACCTTTCCGCCCTTGTCGGCGATGATGCCAATGATGCCGGCGAGCTTGTGGCTATCCAGATAAGGTTGCATCGCCGCAGCCACCTCGGGGCTGGATGGAGGTGCCGGTTCCGCGGCGAGGGGAGTCGCCAGGGAGAGCGCGATCACCAGCAGTGACGCCGGTTGCAGAAGACGGTGGAGCGGGTTTTTCATGGGCAAGGTTCCGTCAGGCTAGCCGTAAATCCGTCCTGCGGGAAGGCATGGCGGCGTCCCCGTTTCCGGGGGCTTTTGAAGGGGCGAACCATGAGGGGTGCGGCTCGCTGCCGGAAATGGGCTGCAATGCGGAGCGGGATGGGCTAGGGATGGTGGCGATATGAAGCATGTATTGATCACCGGCTGCACGAGGGGATTGGGACTGGCGATGGCGCGGGGTTTCGCGGCGAGGGGGTGGAGAGTTTCGGGATGCGGGACGAATGCGGAGAAAGTGGCGCGATTGGCAGCGGAATTGGGGGAGGGACATGTGATCCGGACGTGTGATGTGACGTCGGTGGATGGTGTGGCGGCGCTGGCAGAAGAGATTCTGAAGGATTCGGGGGCTCCCGATCTGTTGCTGAACAACGCGGCGGTGATCAACGCGAACGCGCCGCTGTGGGAGGTGCCGCCGGAGGAGTTTTCCCGGGTGATGGAGGTGAACCTGAAGGGGATCCACCTGGTGCTGCGGGCCTTCCTGCCGGCGATGATCGCGCGCGGG